>CALKWS010000328.1 GCA_938004115.1 uncultured Ruaniaceae bacterium | reverse complement strand
TAGCCCGGTACCCCGCCGCAGTCCTCCGGCGGGCAGGCGCGCTCACCGGCCAGCAGGCGCACACCGTCGTCGTGCTCGGCCTCACCGACCACGGTGAGCGTGTGCTCCCACCGGTCGCCGAAGTCGTACACATAGGTGGCCCGGGCCCCCACCCTGTGCAGCAGGTCGCTCACCGTCGCATCGCTCTCGTCCTGCACGGCGGGTCCCTCCTGGAAGTCGTCCTCCTCGGGGCCCGGTTGCCACACGTGCGAGCCGCCGAAGGCGTCCTCGCGGACGAAGGCGTGCATGTGCGCGTCATGCCAGCCCATGGCTTCCTGCAGGACCCGGTGCAGCAGTGGCAGCGGCATATCGTCCTGGACCCGAAGTTCCCGCCAGATCGGAGGCGTGATGCCATCCAGTTCGACCCTGATTCGATAGCTCACCATCGCCCCATCGTCCCACCCGGGCCCGCGGATGGCAGTGGGCAGCGGATCGTGGTCGGCTCAAGGCCGTAGCAGGCTCCGGGCCGTAGCAGGCGCAGGCTGGGTAGTTCGCTCAGCGTGGGTGGCCGGCTCAGGCCACGTCCCGGACATAGCGCGAGATCACGCGGACCGGCTCGTAACCCACCGAACGGTAGAGCCGGTCGGCGCCGGTGGGGCTGGTGGAGTCCACCTCGAGTTCACTCACCCGGTATCCGGCGTCCCTGGCGGCGCGCAGCGCGGCGATGAGTACATCCTTGGCCAGCCCGCGCCCGCGCGCCTCTCGGCGGGTGCCCACGAGGTCGATGTGCACCACACCCGGCTGGTACTCCCCCGCTACCGCGTAGGCGAGGACGCGTCCGGATTCGGCCACCACCCTGGACAGTTCCGGGCGCAGGGTGGAGGCGCCGGACCAGTGCGCCCAGGACTCCGCGGAGATCGGGCTGTGGTTGCGGTGGTCGCGGAA
Organism: uncultured Ruaniaceae bacterium; assembly: GCA_938004115.1. GTDB lineage: Bacteria > Actinomycetota > Actinomycetes > Actinomycetales > Beutenbergiaceae > CALKWS01. The sequence goes on along the minus strand of CALKWS010000328.1, from coordinate 3,166 downwards.
GGCGTCGTTGTGGGCGTGCAGGATGGCCTCCCCGAGGGTCCCGTCCGGGGCGACGGCGATCGTGGGGGTGCCAGGGTCGGTCCAGGACGCCAGCTCCACCTGCATGGTGATGAAGTAGTTGTCCGGGGTGTACCCGAAAGCCTCCAGGAGGCGTTGGGTGCTCGAGTCGGCCTGCCCGCCGGAGGTACGCAACCGGATCGGGGCATCAGGGAATTTCTCGCGGGCGAGGGCGATCGCCCGGTGCTCCAGCCAGGTGAGCAACTGCGCGCCCAGCCCTTGGCCGCGGTGGTCGGGGTGGATGAAGCCGTGCACGCCCATCAGGGCCCGGCCGTCCACCAGTTCCTCCCGGCCGGCCACCGACCCCGCGCCGAGGAGGCCGCCACCGCTCCAGATGCCGATACTGTCCGTGTCGGCGTTGAACCGGGGTCGGGTGAAGGACTCGGCGGTGGCTTGCTCGGTGGTCATCTCGCCGGTGTCATCCGCGGTGGCCACGAGGTTGTTCAGCGCCGTGAGGTCGGCGGCGTCGGCAGGGGTCAGGGCACGCCAGGTCAGATCCACGGCGAAGACGTTAGCGTGTGCGGGCGTCTGCGCGCACCGGATATCGCGCGGGCTACGCCGGGTGACGTCGTCGTCGACTCGGCGGGGGCTACGCCGGGTGATCCTCGCCGTCGATCGCGTGCGCGGCCTACGCCGGGTGACCCTCGCCGTCGTCCGCGTGCGCGGCCTACGCCGGGTGACCTTCGTCGTCGTCGGCCACCTGCTCGGCGGCTGCGGGATCCTCGGCGGCGGCGGTGGCTTCGACGGCGTCGGCGACTGCTTTGGCCACGCGGGCATCGAACACCCCGGGGATGATGAAGGCGGGGTTGCGTTCCTCCTCGGAGACCACCTCGGCGATGGCCACCGCCGCCACCCGCAGCAACTCATCGCTGATGTGCCGGCTGCCGGCATCCAGCAGGCCGCGGAACAACCCCGGGAAGGCCAGCACGTTGTTGATCTGGTTGGGGAAGTCGCTGCGCCCGGTGGCCACCACCGCCGCATGCTTGCCCGCCTCGATCGGATCCACCTCCGGGGTCGGGTTGGCCAGCGCGAACACGATCGCATCGGTGTTCATCGTCGCGATGTCTTCCCCGGTGAGGATGTCACCGGCCGAGACACCGATGAACACATCCGCCCCGGCCAGCCCCTCCTTGAGCGACCCGGTGAACCCCTCGGGGTTGGTGTGCGCGGCGATCCACTGCCGCTGTGCATCCTTGGCCGCGGTCTGCGGGGTCAGCGCCCCGCGGCTGGAGAAGGCGGTGATGTGCCGGGCGCCCTGGGCCTTGAGCAACTTGATGATCGCCATCCCGGCCGCCCCCACCCCGGAGACCACGATCCGCACCTGCCCCAGGTCCTTGCCCACCACCTTCAGCGCGTTGATCAGCGCCGCCAGCACCACGATCGCCGTCCCGTGCTGATCGTCGTGGAACACCGGGATGTCCAACTCCGCGCGCAACCGCTCTTCGATCTCGAAACACCGCGGGGCGGAGATGTCCTCCAGGTTCACCCCGCCGTACACCGGCGCGATCGCCTTGACGATGGAGATGATCTCCTCGGTGTCCTTCGTGGCCAGGCACACCGGCCAGGCGTCCACCCCGGCGAACTCCTTGAACAGCGCGGCCTTACCCTCCATCACCGGCAACGCCGCCTCCGGGCCGATGTCCCCCAGCCCCAGCACCGCCGATCCGTCGGTGACCACCGCCACCGTGTTCCGCTTGATCGTCAACCGCCGCGCATCCTCCGGGTTCTTCGCGATCGCACTGGAGATGCGCGCCACCCCGGGGGTATAGGCCCGGGACAGATCACGCCGCGTGGCCAACGGGGCCTTGGACCGCACCTCGATCTTCCCGCCCAGATGCAACAGGAACGTGGAGTCGGAGACCTTCAGCACCTCCATCCCCTCCAGGCCGTTGACCGCCGCCACGATCCGCTCCGAATGCTCCCCATCCACCGTGTCACAGGTGACGTCCACCACCAGATGATCGCGGTGCGAATGCGCCACATCCACCCCCGTCACCGACGCCCCGGCCGAGCCCACCACATGCACCAACTCACTCGTCGCCCGCTGCGTGGCCGGGGTTCGCACCCGCAGGGTGATGGTGTAGCCGGGGCTGGGGTTGGCCATGGAGACTCCTCGGGTAGGTGCGCGTGCTGCTCGCGGGACAGTCGGCGGGCCGCTGGTGCCGCCCACGGGGCATTCGGCGGGCCACGGGTGCAAACTATAGGTGCCGGTGGGGGTCTGGAAGGAGACCATCATGCAGGACTCGCTGTTCACCTACAGCGCGAACATCTCGACCATGTTCACCGAGTACGCACTGCTGGACCGTCCGAAGGCGGCCGCGGCGGCCGGGTTCGACCACATCGAGATGTGGTGGCCGTTCGAGGTACCGGCGGCCGAGCAGGAGCAGGTGATCGCAGTGGAGAAGGCGATCGAGCAGGCCGGCGTGGCGTTGACCGGGTTGAACTTCTACGCCGGGAACATGGCCGGCGGGGAACGCGGTGTGGCCTCCCACCCTGACCGCATCGACCAACTGCAGGCGAACACGGTGCAGGTGCTGCAGTTCGCCCGGGCCACCGGTTGCCGGCTCTTCAACCTGCTGTACGGCCAGCGCGACCCGCGGTGGACTCCGCGGGAGCAGGACGCCACCGCTATCGGGGCGATCCGCGCCGCGGCCACTGCGGTGGCGCCACTGGGGGGCACGGTGCTGTTGGAACCGTTGGCCCGGGGCCTGAACGGGGACTACCCGTTCACCCACCCGGAGCCGGTGATCGAGTTGCTCGCCGGGCCGCTGGCGGAACTGGACAATGTGCGGCTGCTGTTCGACGTGTTCCACCTGGGCAGCAACGGATTCGACGTGGTGGGCGGGGTGGCCGACGTGGCCCCGTGGGTGGGGCACGTGCAGATCGCCGACGCTCCCGGACGTGGTGAACCCGGCAGCGGGACGTTACCCATCCGGGAGTCGCTGCAGGCCTTGCACAATGCCGGCTACGCGGGTGTGGTGGGCTGTGAGTACCAGCCCACCGGCCGCACCGAGGACTCCCTGGGGTGGCTCACCGCCGCTGCTTGACGACGGCTCCACGGCAATCAGGCTCACAGGCCGCCCGGCCCCGGACCGTGAGATCCTGGATT
>CALKWS010000327.1 GCA_938004115.1 uncultured Ruaniaceae bacterium | reverse complement strand
CGGGCGCCCGAGGGGGCGGGTAGTCGGCGCTATGGCGCGTCCGCGCCGATCAAGGCCCCCCTCGATGGCCTGCCGGCCCCGGGCCGGCGACGCGACTCGCGGCAGGCCGTCGGCGTGTCGTCGGCGGAACTGGGCCCGGGCCTTCTTACAGTGCCAGTGGCCAGGTATACCGCTTCCCCCAGTTCCCCATGCTGCCGAGACTGGCCAGGTTCATACACGTGATTCGTTTTCAGAAGGTCTCCAAGGTCTACGCCCGAGGCGCCCGACCTGCGTTGGACCGCATCGAGCTGGAGGTAGAACGCGGGGAGTTCCTGTTCCTCGTGGGTGCCTCCGGCTCCGGCAAATCCACCTTCCTGAGGTTGGTGCTCCGGGAGGAGCGGCCGACGAAGGGCAAGGTGTTCGTTGCCGGTAAGGACCTGTCGAAGATCTCCCAGTGGAAGGTCCCCCACCTGCGCCGCGGTATCGGCACCGTGTTCCAGGACTTCCGGCTGCTGGAGAACAAGACGGTGTACGAGAACGTGGCCCTGGCGCTGCAGGTGATCGGCAAACCCCGCCACCACGTGGCCTCCACGGTGCCCGAGACGCTGGAGATGGTGGGCCTGGCCGGCAAGGAGAAGCGGTTCCCGCACGAACTGTCCGGCGGTGAGCAGCAGCGGGTGGCGATCGCCCGCGCGTTCGTGAACCGCCCCGGGATCCTACTCGCCGATGAGCCGACGGGGAACCTGGACCCCACCACCTCGGTGGGCATCATGCGGCTGCTGGACCGGATCAACCGCACCGGCACCACCATCGTGATGGCCACCCATGACGACGAGATCGTAGACCAGATGCGCAAGCGCGTCGTCGAACTCGTCGATGGCCAAGCGGTCCGCGACCAGGCCCGCGGCGTGTACGGAGCAGAACGATGAGAGTCCGGTTCGTCCTCGCCAACTGTTTCCAGGGTCTGCGCCGCAACCTGGCGATGGCCGTGTCGGTGATGCTGGTGACGTTCGTGTCCTTGACGTTCGTCGGCGCCGCGGTGCTGCTGCAGATGCAGATCTCGAACATGAAGGACGACTGGTACGACGCGGTCGAGGTCTCGGTGTTCCTGTGCCCGGAGTCCTCCTCCGCCGCCACCTGCGCCTCCGGTGAGGTGAGCGAGGAGCAGGCCGCCGAGATCCTCGAGGTACTGCAGTCCGAGGCGCTCAGTCCATACGTGGACGAGGTCTACACCGAGACCAAGGAGGAGGCGCACGAGGCCTTCCAGGAGCAGTTCGGGGACCAGGACTGGGCCAGCCGGGTGACCGCCGAGCAGATGCAGATGTCCTACCGGGTCTCCCTGCACGACCCGGAGCAGTACCAGGTGGTGGCCGACGAGGTCTCCGGCCGCGCCGGGGTGGAGTCGGTGGTGGACCAACGGGCCATCCTGGAACCGCTGTTCCTGGTGCTCAACCGGGTCACCGCCCTATCGGCCGGGTTGGCCGCGGTGATGACCCTGACCGCGGTGCTGCTGATCACCACGACCATCCGGCTGTCGGCGATGAGCCGGTCCAAGGAGACCTCGATCATGCGGTTGGTGGGCGCCTCGAACTTCTTCATCCAGTTGCCGTTCATGCTCGAAGGGGCGATCGCCGCGCTGGCGGGAGCGGCCCTGGCGATCACCGGGCTGTGGCTCGGGGTGAACTACCTGGTCGAAGGGTGGTTGGCCGAGTCGTTCGTCTGGGTGAACTTCGTGAACACCGGCGATGTCTGGACCATCGCCCCGTTGCTCATCGGGATCGGCATCCTCCTTGCCGCGATCAGCTCCCTGGTGAGCCTGAGCCGATACACGAGGGTGTGAGGCGATGACACGCACGACGGATACCGATTCCTCCGCTACCGATTCCTCCGCGCCGGGCGAGACCCCCGCACGGGCCCATCGATCCAGCGGCCCGGCCCGCCGGGCGGGCGCGCGGGCCGGCGGGAACCCCGGCGCAGCCCGCCGGTTCTCCGGGCGGGTGGCCACCTTGATGCTGGCTGCGGTGCTGGGAGCGCTGGCGTTCGCGGTGCCCGCCCACGCCGACCGGCTCTCGGAACTGGAGGAGGAACGGGCCCAGCTGGAGCAGCAGCGCCGCCAGAACGAGCAGGAACACGAAGAGGTCACCTCGGCCCTGGAGGGCACCAACGCGGACCTGGCCGAGACCTACCTGGAACTGGACTCCATCAACCGCCGGTTGCCGATCGCCGAGGCGGAACTGGTGCAGGCCAATGAGGAACTGGCCGCCGCCGAGCGGCACCGGGACTCGGTGCAGGGCCGGTTGGAAGTCGCCCAGGCCCAGCGCGAGGACCTGCAGGCGGAGATCAGCGAGGGGGAGGAGGAGATGGCCGGCACCGAGAGCGCGATGGGTGAGGTGGCCCGCTCCACCTACCGCGGCGGGCCCGGCCTGAGCGCGATCACAGTGGTGCTCGACGCCTCCAGCCCCTCGGAGTTCGCGAACCAGTACTCGGCGATGAACTCCGCGATGCGCACCCAGAACCAGGCCCTGGCGGACCTGGAGAACCTCTCGGCGATCAACCGGAACCGGCAGGTGCGCCTGGAGGCGGTGGAGGAACGGATCGAGGAGTTGCGGGTCGAGGCCGAGGAGGCCGTGGCCGCTGCCGACGCCGCGCAGCAGGAGGCCGAGGCGCTGGTGGCCGAGATCGAGGAGCTCAAGGCCGAGCAGGAGGTCCGTGCCGCCGAACTGGAGGAGCTGTCCGCCGAGTACGAGAACCAGCAGGAGGAACTGGAATCGGCGAACGAGGCGCTGGCCGCGGAGATCGCCGAGATCGCCGAGCAGGAGAGCGCCGAGCGCGAACGCCAGCGAGAGGCCGAACGACGGCGACAGGAGGAGTTGCGTAGGCAGCAGGAGCAGCAACGCCAACAGCAGCAACAGTCCAGTCGCTCCTCGGGATCCTCTGGGTCCTCGGGGTCCTCTGGGTCATCGAGTTCCAGTAGTTCCTCCGGGTCCTCCGGTGGTTCCTCAGGGCGGATGTTCATCCGCCCGGTGACGGGCACGTGGTACGTGACTTCGCCGTACGGGTACCGGATCTACCCCATCACCGGTGGGCGGTTCTTCCACCGCGGGGTGGACCTGCGGTCCCACTGCGGTGAGGCGCAGCGGGCCACCGCGGCAGGCACCGTGGTGGGGGTGCGTCCGGCTCGCGGCAACGGCACCCACGGCAACCAGGTGCTGATCAACCACGGGGTGATGGGCGGCAACTCCTACGTGACCGTGACCAATCACCTCTCCCGCTTCGCCGTCCGTCAGGGGCAGCGCGTCTCCCAGGGGCAGGTGATCGGCTATACCGGGGCCACCGGCATGGTCACCGGCTGCCACGTGCACTTCGAGATCTGGCGCAACGGGTCCACCATCGACCCGATGACCATGTTGCGCTGACACGCTGCCTCAGCGGGCTCGGCAATCCACCGTCCGGAGGATCCGGTCCCCGCACGGCCGGTCACCGGCGGTCCCGGCACCGGGGCAGCCGGCCCGACCGACGCCGTCGCCGGGCTCTCAGCCCAACTGCAGGTCCTCACCGAGCAGGATGGTCCGCGTGGGCGGGAGCCGGAACACCTCCGAGCGGTTCACCTGATTACGTTCCAGGGCCAGGAACAGCGTGCGGCGCCAGTCCCGCAGCCGATGGGTGTGCGGCGGGTGGACCGTGAGCACGGACAGGAAGTACAGCGCCTCGTCGAGGTCCACGTGCAGTTCGGGGCTGCGGTCCACTGCCAGCGCCAGGTTGCGCGGGAGGTCCTGGGAGTCGGCGAAACCCACCCGGATCGTCACGTGCACCACCCCGTCGCGGCCGGACCCGATGGCATCGACCTCGATCCGCTCATCGGGGGGCACGTGCGGGGTGTGCATCGGGGCCAGGCGCACGATGAGCACATGCTCGTGCAGGATGCCGAACCTGCGCACGCATTCGCTCAACGCCAACGGCGTGGTGCCCGGCTCGGGGTGGGGGAACACCGCCACCCCCGGGAGCCTGCGCACCCGCCCCGGCAGGGAACCGACGAAGGAGGTGAGGGGGCCCTCCATCGCCCGGCGCGCGGCGGTCAAGCGGCGATAGCCCTGGCGCCAGGTGGTCATGGTGACCAGGGCGGTCCCGGCCACCAGCAGCGTGAGCCACCCGCCGGCGAGCACCTTCGCGGAGTTGGCGCTGAGCAACAGCAACTCCGGTACGCCGATCAGGAGGCCGTACAGGGCCAGCTGCCACCAGCGCCAGCCCCGCACGGTGGCGGCGAACAGCAGGAACAGCCCGGACACCAGCACGAGGGTTCCGGTGACCGCCAGGCCGTAGGCGCTGGCCAGCCGCGTGGAGGAGGAGAACAGCACCACCAGCGCCATGACGCAGCCGAACAGGGCCCAGTTGATCACCGGGAGGTAGATCTGCCCCTCCGCCGTGGACGAGGTGTGCTTGAGCACCAGCCGCGGCAGGAGACCCAGCCGGATCGCCTGGTGGGCCGCGGAGAACGCACCGCTGATCACCGCCTGGGAGGCGACGATGGTGGCGATCGTGGCCAGGATGATCAGCGGGACCTGCAGGGCCGGGGGCGCCAGGTAGAAGAACGGGTTCGCCAGCGATCCGGGGGTGGAGATCACCAGCGCTCCCTGTCCCAGGTACACCAGCGCCAGCGCCGGCATCGCTACCAGCAGCCAGGCCAGCCGCACCGGGCGGGCACCGAAGTGCCCCAGGTCGGCGTACAGGGCCTCGGCTCCGGTCACGGTCAGCACCACCGCGCCGAGCAGGATGAACGCCTGCAAGGGGTGACGGAGCAGGAGTTCCAGGGCCCAGTGCGGGGACAGGCTGAGGAGGATCTGGGGATGGTCGACGATCTGGGGGAGCCCGAGCCCGGCCAGGGTGAGGAACCACGCCACCATGATCGGGCCGAAGGCGCGTGCCACCTTCCGCGTCCCGAACGGCTGGACGGCGAACAGGACGGCCAGCACCAGGGCGGCCAGCGGCACCACCGCCCGGCCCAGGTCGGCCGACACCACGGCCAGGCCCTCGACCGCGCTGAGTACCGAGATCGCCGGGGTGATCACCGCATCGCCGAAGAACAGGGCCGCCCCGAGGATCCCGGCCGCGGTGGTCAGGGCCACGAGGCGAGGCCGGCGCAGGTGATGCTGCAGCAGCGCCAGGAGCGCGAGGATGCCGCCTTGGCCGTCGTTGTCCGCGCGGATCACCAGCAGCACGTACTTCACGGTGACGATCAGGGTGATCGTCCATAGGACCATGGAGATGATGCCGTACACGTTGTGCGGGGTCGGCGCCACGGCGTTGTGCTCCATGCTGAAGGCGGTGTGCAACGCGTACAGCGGGCTGGTGCCGATATCGCCGAACACCACGCCCAGGGCACCGACCACCAACACCAGTGATGGCCGACGGCGGTGCTGCCGAACGGGTGGGCCGGTGCCGGTGGCAGCGTGGCCGGCTCGCTCAGGTGCTGCGCCCTCGGGTGCCTCGGTGCGCCCGCGCGCGCGGTGGACGGTCGGGCGGTTCGCGGGGTGTGCGGTATCGGACCGGGACTGTGCCGTGGTGGCGACCTGAGGCCTGTGTCTGGGGGAACCTGTCGGCCCGGTGGGCCTGGAGGATTCCATGCAATCATTGTCCGCCCGCCCGGGCCGCGGCGCTACTGCCTGGCGGCATTGCCTGCCGGGCCGTTCGGGGCCTGGTGCGGGACAATGTGTCCTAGCCGCGGCCCGCGGTCACCGGCACGCCCGAACGATGGCACGCAGGGTGCGGGGCCGGCCGGCAAGGGCGATGGACCAGAGCCGGAGGGCTGCGATGGCACCCAGGGATCGGGCGGCAGCGCCCGCACCGCACAACCTCAGCGGCCGGGTTGCCCTGCAGTTGGGTGTGGTTGCCGTGATCACCGCGCTGATCCCGGGCATCGGGGACGTCCTGGCGGCGCCCGTGGCGCTGGCGTCGCTGGTGCTGGGCGTGGTGGGATACCTGCGGTGCGATAAGGGGACGGCCACCAACCCGGCCCAGGCGATCGCCGGCGGGGTGCTGGGTATCTCCGCCGGATGCATCATCCTCGCCTCCTACCTCATCGCCGCCTCGGCACCATGACGCGGCGCAGCCAGTCACCGCCGAACCTCTGGCGCCGGGACGCCGCACACCGAAACTGGCCGGGAAGGCCGATCCTGCCGCGGTGCCCCGCGGCCCCGGAGCGGGCACGCCGCGACCGCCGGCGCGGAATCCATTGTTCCGGCGTCCTCGCCGTGGACTAGCCTGGGCAGGTCCAGCTGTGAGCCAGCCCCGGAAAAGGTCCGGGACGCACGCTGGACACGCACGCCGAGGCGAGGAGGTGAGTAGCGGTGAGCAAGAAGAACAAGGGCGCCAAGAAGAAGCGCGGTGCCGACCCGAAGAACGAGCGCGTCCTCATCGCGAACAACCGCCGCGCCCGGTACGACTACCACATCGATGAGACCTACGAGGCGGGTATCGCCCTCACCGGCACCGAGGTCAAGGCACTGCGCGCCGGACGCGCGTCCCTGACCGACGGGTGGGTGAACATCGACGGCGGCGAGGCCTGGCTGGAGGGCGTGCACATCTCGGAGTACTCCCAAGGCACCTGGACCAACCACGCCCCGCGGCGGCGGCGGAAACTACTCCTGCACCGGGAGCAGATCGACAAGTTGGCCGGTAAGTCCCGGGAGAAGGGCTACACGATCGTGCCGCTGCAGATGTACTTCCTGCGCGGCCGGGCCAAGGTCGAGATCGCCCTGGCCCGCGGTAAGCGCGAGTGGGACAAGCGTCAGGCGATCCGGGAGCGGCAGGACACCCTGGAGGCCCAGCGGGCCATGAGCCTGCGGGACCTGGCCTAGCGCGGCAGCGGGCCTCGGGCGGGCACCCTTGGCCGGCCGCGGCCCTCGAGCGGCGCCCCTTGCGCGGCCGGCGGATCCACGCGCTGCCCGGTTTGCGCGGGCCGGGAATAGCCTGGAGGGTGGTGCCGTTGTCCTAGTAGACTGGCAACGCCGGGTCCGCCCTGCGGCCGGCGCAGTACAACTCCACAGGGGATGATCGGTTTCGACGACGGTTGTCGTTTCAGGGGAAGCGGGTCGAGGACGCAAGGTCATCTCGACAACGCCCCTTGCAAACCAATAGGTGCTGATTCCAAGCGCACCGACTTCGCCCTCGCCGCCTGAGCGAGCCTTCGAAGTCCGTCAGCCCGGGCTAGCTCTCGTCCCGGATCCTGGCGTCATCTAGAGAGCCACTGCTGGTAACCCTCGTCATCGGGGTTACCGGGACTCCCAGGTGACTGAGCCCGTCAGCGACTTGTCTGCGTGATCGCTGGGGCCGAGAAAATCGTTAGCAGACTGCACCCGGAGAAGCCCTGGATCTTCACCGTCGGACGCGGGTTCGATTCCCGCCATCTCCACTGACCAAAGGCCCGGAAACCTCGAGTTTCCGGGCCTTTCGTTGTCCTCGCGCCGTTCGTGCTGTGAGCGCGCCGAAGGGGTTAATGAGCCGTTACCTGTCGAAAACGGTGCCATTTCTGTCACGCAGCTGGCACAGAGCCGTCACGGCGCGACTGCCAACCAGCCATACCACTTCGGGCTGCGCCGTGCGTGATCGCCAGCATCGGGCGGAGTCGTGCACAGCGCGCACCCCGCGGCGGCGTACCCTGTGGGCCATGCCCACCCGACCGTTGCGGGTTGCCCTGATCAGCCTGCACACCTCGCCGCTGGCCGACGCCGGCGCCGGGGACGCCGGGGGGATGAACATCATGGTCCGGCACGGGGCACAGGCGCTCGCGGATGCCGGGCACCAGGTGGTGGTCTTCACCCGCCGCAGCGACCCGCACACACCGGACGTGCAACCCCTGGCGCGCGGCGCCGTCGTCCATCATCTGCGCGCCGGCCCGGCGGCTCCGGCGACCAAGGAGCACCACGAGGAACTCATCGGTCCCTTCGCCGCCGCGCTCGCCGAGCACGCCAACGGCTGGGACGTGGTGCACTCCCACCACTGGTTCTCCGGAATGGCGGCCCAACCCCTGGCGACCGCCCATGGCCGGCCGCACGTGCAGACCTTCCACTCCATCACCGCCGGCCACAACCGGCCCCTGGCCGAGGGGGAACCGGCCGAGAGCCCCGGCCGGGCCGACGGCGAACGGCACCTGGCGCAGGTCTCGGAGGCCGTGGTGGCCGTCAGTGAGGCGGAACGGACGACGGCGATCACCCGGCTGGGTGCGCGCGCCGAGGAGGTGCACGTGGTCCCGCCCGGGGTGGACGTGGACCAGTTCCGCCCGATCGGCGGGCAGCATCCGCCGTCGTTGGTGCTCGCCGCCCGGTTGGAACCGCTCAAGGGGGTGGATCTGGCGATCCGGGCCCTGGCCCTGGTCCCCGAGGACATCCGCCCCACGCTGCACGTGCTGGGAGCGCCCTCGAGCGCCTACCCCGGGTACGACGAGCAGCTGGTGCGCCTGGGCCAGCGCGTGGGGGTGAGCCGGTGGCTGCGGTTCTCCGGGGCGGTCTCCCGGGCGGTCCTGGCCCACAGTTTCGCCGCCGCCACCGCGGTGCTCGTGCCCTCCCACTCCGAGACCTTCGGCCTGACCGCGCTGGAGGCCGCCGCCTGCGGGGTCCCGGTGATCGCCTCCGGCGCCGGGGGCCTGAGCGAGGTGGTCCACGACGAGGTCACCGGCCTGATCGTTGCTCGTCGCGACCCGCGCCAATGGGCCGATGCGATCACCAGCCTGCTGTTGGACCCGGGCTACGCCGCCGCGCTCGGTGCCGCCGGCCGGCGGATGGCGCTGAGCCGGACCTGGCAGACCACCGCCGCCGGGTGGGCGGGGGTGTACCGGCACGTTCTGGCCGTCCGCCGGTGATAAAGTCAGCCCACCGCAGAGCGGATGGCTCCGCCTGAGGCCGCTGCGGCATCGTTGAGGAGGTCGTATGTCCGCTGGCCCGGCAGGCCCGCGCAGCGCCTGGTCGGACACCTTGGGCCGGGCGGGGTCGCGGTGCGCGCAGATCCTGCTGATCGCCGCCGTCGTCGTCGGGCTGCTCTGGGTGCTCGCCCGGGTCTCGGTGGTGGTGATCGCCGCGTTGGTGGCGCTCATCCTGGCCTCGGCGTTCTACCCGCTGGTGCGGTGGTTGGTGAGCAAACGCTGGTCCCGGTTGCTGGCGACCGTGGCGACCTTCGCGGTGACGCTGCTGGTGCTGGGCGGGGTGATCACCGGGGTGGTGTTCGCGGTGCGCAGCGAGTGGGAGGAACTGACCGCCTCGGCGACGGCCGGCTGGGAGGAACTGCAGCGGTTCGTGATGTCCGGTCCGTTGCCGGTCGATACCGCCGCGATCGACAACGCGGTGCAAGCGGCCACCGAGTTCGCCACCAGCGGGGCGTTCCTGGGCGGGGCGGTCAGCGGGCTGAGCGCGGCCACCGAGTTCCTCACCGGGGCCGCGCTGATGGTGGTGATCCTGTTCTTCTTCCTCAAGGACGGGCCGAAGATCTGGAACTTCACCCTGCGCTGGTTCCACGGGGAGACCCGGGCGAAGCTGGCCGAGTCCGGGGACCGCACCATCCAGGTGCTGGGCGGGTACGTGCGGGGGACTGCGATCATCGCGGCGGTCGATGCGTTCTTCATCGGGGTGCCGCTGTTCTTCCTCGGCGTGCCGCTGGCGCTGCCGCTGGCGGTGGTGGTGTTCATCGGGGCGTTCATCCCGATCGTGGGGGCCACCGTGGCCGGGATCCTCGCGGCGTTGGTGGCACTGGTGACCAACGGGCCGCTGATCGCCTTGGTGGTGGTGGCCATCGTGATCGCCGTCAACCAGATCGAGGGCGATCTGCTGCAGCCGGTGGTGATGGGCCGCACCCTGAACCTGAACGCGCTGGTGGTGCTGCTGGCGCTGTCGGTGGGCACCATCGTGGGCGGGATCTTCGGGGCGATCCTGGCGGTGCCGGTCACCGCGGTGGCCTGGGCGGTGATCCAGATCTGGACCGATGCCTACCAGCAGGGGTATGACCCGGTGCTGGGGGAGGACCCGGTCTCCGACAAGGATCGCGCTGCGGCCAAGGCGACCATGGCCGAGCGGTGGAAGTACCAGAAGATGCGCTACCAGCGCCGCCGCAAGCGCGGCGGCCAGGATGTGCCCGGGGATGCGCAGGTGGAGGGGATCGACGGCGAGGCGCAGGCCGAGCGGGACGACGGCGAGGCGCACGCCGATCCCAGCGGCCGCGGAGCACCGGGGGAGGTGTCCGCCGGTACCGGCCGCGATACGCACCGCCGGCCCTCCGCTGGCGACACCGAGGATCCCAGGGCCGACTAGGAAAGCCCGGCAGGTGGTCGCTCACCGAGGCGCATCGGCCGGTCGTGGCGACCGCTCAGCCCCGGCTGGTGGGTTCCGGCGCCGGGCCGGCCGCATCGCGAGCGAGCACGTACAGCAGGTCCGAGAGCCGGTTGAGGTAACGCAACACCGGGTCGCCCACCGTCTGCCCAGCGGCGCGGGCCGCCACCGCATGGCGCTCTGCGCGGCGCACCACGGCGCGGGCCACGTCCAGGTGCGCCGAGGTGATCGTCTCCCCGGGCACCAGGAAGACCGGCTCCAGCGGACGCACCCGCAGCCGCTCATCGATGAGGTGCTCCAGCGCGCCGACCATCGCGTCGGTGACCAGCGAGACCCCAGGCTCCAGCCGGTCCCGCCGCTGCGGGTGCGTGGCCAGGTCCCCGCCCACCACGAACAGGTCCCGCTGCACCCGCAGGATCACCTCGGCGAGCGCGGCGTCGGTGCACCCGGCGCGCGCCACCCCCAGGGCCGCCACCGCCTCATCCACGTCTCCGCAGGTCTCCACGATCGGGTCCGCCTTGGACACCCGGCCGCCCAGGAACCGGCCGGTGGAACCGTTGTCGCCGCGTTTGGTGTAGATCCGTGAGGCCATGGCCCCCAGCATCGCACCTACGCACCCGGCCCTTGCCGTCGCCCGGGCCGTCGGTGAAGGCAACAGCAGGAGGGGGATAGGGTCGGACCAGGCCTCATCGAGGGGAAGCCGGTGAGATTCCGGCGCTGACCCGCAACCGTGAATCGGGACCTCCCGACCAGCCGGATCACCTGGATGGGGCTGTGTACCTGGCTCTGTCCGTCGAGGTCTGCGGAGGGAGTCCGAACGCCGACGGTCGCCTCACCGCCGGGCGAGGACCCCGCCGCAGGCCCTTGCGAAAGGCGTTCGTCTATGTCCTCCGCTCCCGCCTCCGGCGCCCACCGGCCCGAGTCAAGGTCCGGCCCACGTGGCCACACGCCCGAGGAGAGTGCCGGCGCCGGCCGTCCGCGGGCGGGCCGTGGTGGCACCGTGACGGCCGCGGTGCTGAGCGGGTTACTGGTGATCCCGGCGCTCACCGCGGTTGCCGCCGCACCCGCCATAGCCGCCGGACCCGCGCCCGCCGCCACCTCGCTCGGCGTCGGGTCTGCCACTGCCACCTCGCCGGCCGCCGCCCTCTCGCCGGCCGCCGTCGACCCCTCCGCGGCATGCACCGACGGGGTCACCGTGGTGGTGGACTTCACCGACCTGGGCGGGCAGATCGAGATCGGCTGCGCCGAGGCAGAGCCGCAATCGGGCCGGGACGCCCTGGAACAGGCCGGCTTCACCCCGACGGACTCGGTCCCTGGGATGATCTGCGCGATCGACTCCCAACCAGATCCCTGCCCGGAGGAGTTCGACGGCAACTTCTGGTCCTACTGGTCCGGCACCGACCAGGAATGGACGGCCCACACCGAAGGCGCCGACGGCACCGACCCGGCACCCGGTGACGTCGAGGGCTGGCGCTACAACGACGGCACCACCGCTCCGGGAGTGTCTCCGGTCGAGGCCGCGGCCCAGGCCGGTGGGCTTGCCGGAGAGGGAGCCGGACACCAGCAGGACCCCGAGGAACCCGCCGGCGAGGACGAGACAGCCGAGGCCGCCGCGGAGACCGGCACGAACGAGGACGCCGGCGAAAGCAGCGGTTCGGCGATCTGGATCGGCGCCCTGATCGCCCTGGCGGCGGTGGCGGCGCTGTTCGTGATCGGACGGCTGCGGCGCCGGCAGCAATGACGAGCAGGCCGCGATGACGTCGCTCACCACCCGACACCCCGGCCCGTCGGCCGCCCACGCCCGGCCGGTGCATCCGCTCGCCTGGTGGGCCTGGGCCGGCGGAGCCATCGCGGCGATCACCCGGACCGACAGTACGACCGGGATCGTGCTGCTCACCGCCGCGGTGATGACGGTCGCGGCCACCTGCCGCTCCCGCGCACCGTGGACCCGGCTGTACCACCTGTACCTGGGCATCGCCGCCGCGGTGATCGTGCTGCGCCTGGTGTTCTACGTGCTGTTCGGGATCCGTACGGGCGGGTCGGTGCTCATCCCGCTGCCGGCGGTGCCGTTGCCGTCCTGGGCCGGAGGTGTGTCGCTGCTCGGACCGGTCGAGACGCAGGGGTTGCTGCACGCCTTGTCCGGCGCGCTCGGGCTGGCGGCCATCATCGTGTGCTTCGGAGCCGCGAACGCACTCGCCAACCCCAAGCACGTCCTGCGGCACCTGCCCGGCGCCCTGCACGACCTGAGCACCGCCGTCATCATCGCCGTCACCATCACCCCTCAGTTGGTGACCTCTGCCCGCACGGTGCGCCGCGCCCGCCAACTGCGTGGGGCGCCGACCTCCGGTGTGCGGGCAGCGCTGGGCTACGTGCGACCGGTGCTGCAGGAGGCGATGGACCGGGCGATCTCCCTGGCCGCCTCGATGGACTCGCGCGGATACGCCAGTACCCAGCGGGCGGCCTCCCGCGCCCTGACCGGTGTGCTCCTGGCCGCGGTGCTGCTGGCCGGGGTCGGTACCTACGGCGTGCTGGACACCACCACGCCCTGGTGGCTGGGCGCCCCGGTGCTGTCCGCCGGCGCACTGATCGGCGCCGGGGCCACCGCGATCGCTTCCCGGCGCGTGCGACGTACCCGCTACCGACCGGCGAAGTGGCAGGTACGGGAGACGATCCTGGCCGCCAGCGGCCTGGCGGCGGCCGGTGTGGTGACCGTGGGTGCCCAGTCGCCCCCGGCGAGCCCGCTGCACTGGCCGGGACTGCCGGCAGGACTGATCGCGGCCGCCGTGCTCCTCCTGGTGCCGGTGGTGTGGGGTAGGGCGCCGCGATGATCGCCTTCGACCGGGTCACCCTGACCTACCCGGGCGCAACCACCCCTGCGTTGGGCGACATCAGCGTGCACATCCCCGAAGGAGAACTGTGCCTGGTGGTGGGCCCCACGGGTGCGGGGAAGACGTCGGTGCTCGGTGCGGCCACCGGCCGGGTGCCGCACTTCACCGGTGGCGTGCTCGAGGGCCGGGTGCTCATCGACGGCCGCGACACCGCCGCCCACCTGCCCCGGCACCTGGCCGATGTGGTCGGGGTGGTGATGCAGGACCCGCTGCACGGCTTCGTCGCGGACACCGTGGAGGAGGAGCTCGCCTTCGCGCTGGAACAACTCGGGTTGCCCCAGCCGGTGATGCGCAGCCGGGTGGAGGAGGTGCTGGACCTGCTGGACCTGGCGCCGTTGCGCTCCCGTGCCCTGACCGAACTGTCCGGCGGTGAGCAACAACGGGTGGCCATCGGTGCGGTGATGACCGCCCAACCCAAGGCCCTGGTACTGGACGAACCCACCTCCGCCCTGGATCCCACCGCCGCCGAGGACGTGCTGGCCGCGCTGACCCGGCTGGTCCACGACCTGGGCATCACCGTGCTCCTGGCCGAGCACCGGCTGGAGCGCGTGGTCCAGTTCGCCGACTCGGTCCTGCACATCCGTCCCGACGGCACCGCCACCTACGGCGCACCGGCCCAGGTGCTCGGCGCCCTCGCCCACCCACCGCCGGTGGTGGAACTCGGACGGCTCGCGGGCTGGGACCCGTTACCGCTGTCCATCCGGGACGCTCGCCGGCACGCCCGGGGATGGCGCTCGCACCTCCCGCCGCGCCCGGACGCGCCACCGGCGCCCGCGGAGGAGAACAACGCCAAGTCGCGAGCTACCACTGCCGCCAAGCACGACGGCGCACTCCTGCGGGCGCACAAGGTGCGGGTGTCCTACGGGCCGGTGACGGCGGTCAACGGCGTGGACCTGCAGGTGGGCGCGGGGGAGATCCTCGCGATCATGGGCCGCAACGGGTCGGGCAAGTCCTCGCTGTTGTGGGCACTCCAAGGACTCGGTCCGCGCAGCGCCGGACAGGTACGCCTTCCCGCGGCGCCCGGTGCGCCGGACCCCGCGGATCTCACCCCGGCCCACGCCCGCCGCCACATCGCCCTGGTGCCCCAGACCCCCTCCCACCTGCTGTACCACGACACCGTGGCGGCCGAATGCGCTGCCGCGGACGCCGACGCGGCGGCTGCGTCGGGCACCACGGCACGGATCCTGGCCGATCTGGTCCCGGACCTGCCCGAGCAGCGGCATCCGGGGGACCTGTCCGAGGGCGGCCGGCTGGCGCTCGCGCTGGCCGTGCAACTCGCTGCCGACCCGCCGGTGCTGCTCCTGGACGAACCCACCCGCGGGCTGGACTACCGGGCGAAGGAGAACCTCGCCGGCCTGCTCACCGACCGCGCGGCCAGTGGCCGCGCCGTGATCCTCACCAGCCACGACGTGGAGTTCGTCGCCCGCACCGCCACCCGGGTGCTCACCCTCGCCCAGGGGGAGGTGGTGGCGGACGGCCCGGCCCGGCAGATCCTCACCGCCTCTGCCACCCTGGCCCCGCAGGTCGCCAAGATCCTGCACCCGCTGGACTACCTGACCGTCGCCGAGGTCGAGACTGCCCTGGGGGGACGGTCATGAGCCCAGCGGAGGTCTCCGCGGTGCACCTGCGGCCGCGCACCAGGGTGGTCCTCGCCGCGGCCAGCGCCGTGGGACTGGTGATCTTCCTGTGGCCGTTGGTGCTGCGCACCGAGGCCGTGGCAGTGGACCACGTACCCATCGCACTGAGTGTGGTGCTGGTGATGGTGCTGGGGGTGCTCCTGGTGGCGATCACCGACGGCGGCATCGGCGTGAAGGCCGTGGCGTTGCTGGGACTACTGGCCGCGGTGGGGGCGGTGCTGCGACCGCTGGCCGCCGGCACCGCCGGCATCGAGACGGTGTTCCTGCCGCTGGTGCTCGGCGGACGGGTGCTGGGCCCGGGATTCGGGTTCGTGCTGGGGTCCACCACCTTGTTCGCCTCGGCCCTCCTCACCGGGGGAGTGGGCCCGTGGTTGCCCTACCAGATGCTCGCCGCCTCCTGGGTGGCGATGGGCGCCGGGCTGCTGCCCGGCCGCGTGCGCGGCCGCCGGGAGATCTGGATGCTGATGGGTTACGCCGTCGTCGCCTCCGTGGTGTACGGGCTGGCGATGAACTTCTCCTTCTGGCCCTTCCAGCTCGGGTTGGGCACCGACCTGTCCTACGTTCCCGGCGCACCGGCGGCAGAGAACCTGCAGCGATTCGCGCTGTTCGCCCTGGCCACGTCGGTGGTGTGGGAGATCGGCCGGGCCCTGACCACGGCGGCGGGCGTGGCGCTGGTGGGCCGGGCGGTGCTGGCCACGTTGCGCCGCGGGGCCACCCGCGCCGGGTTCCGTCCCGCTCGTGCCGCGTCGCCGCCGAGCAGCCCGCGGACCACGAGCAGCCCGCAGACCCCGAGCAGCCCGCGGACCCCCAGCAGCCCAGCGATCCCGAACGTGCCCGACACGCCGGACACGCCGTCGGCCCGGGACTCCCGCGGCCGGGAACCGCACCACCGCGCGGAGGGCGCCCACGGCTCGTGACCACCACACCTTGGGGTCGTTCCGATCCTCGACCACAAGGTGTAGTGTCGGTGTCCTGACGCAGAACTACATCAATGTTGTTCCTCCCGGGCCCGCCGCATCCGTCGGCCGGAACCGGGAACATCGACCCGGGGGCCGGCGGCGGCTCCCGGCGACCCGCCAGCCGCATCTGAGAGAAAGCACAGCAGATCGATGTTCTCCTTCCAGCTTCCCGACAGTTTCGTCGCCACCTACGCGGGCCGGAAGGTGCCGTGGGGCTTCTCCGACGCCGCCGGCAACTCCCTGGGCGAGATCACCTTCCTGCGCACCTACTCCCGCCAGCGCGAGGACGGCACCAAGGAACGCTGGCACGAGGTGGTCCGCCGGGTGATCGAGGGCATGTTCTCCATCTACAAGGACCACATCACCACCCAGCAGCTGCCGTGGGACGAACCCGCGATCCAGGAACTGGCCCAGGACGCCTACGAGCGGCTGTTCGAACTCAAGTGGACCCCGCCGGGCCGGGGCCTGTGGGTGATGGGCACCCCGCTGGTCAACGAGCTGGGCAACTCTGCCCCGCTGCAGAACTGCGCGTTCGTCTCCACCCAGGACATGACCGCCGAGGACCCCTCCGGCCCGTTCACCTTCCTGATGGAGGCCTCGATGCTCGGTGTGGGCGTGGGCTTCGACACCAACGGGGCCAAGAAGGGCTTCACCATCAAGGCGCCGGTGGTGCACGACTCGGCCACCGGCCTGGAGATCGACGCCGACGGGCGCGCCCTGCCCCCGGTGGTGGAGGCCGGCACCCCGGTGTTCACCGTGCCGGACACCCGCGAGGGCTGGGTGGACTCCACCGCCATGGTCCTGGACGCCTACCTCAAGGGTGGGGACCTGCCCGTGATGGACTACTCGGCGATCCGCCCCAAGGGTGCGCCGATCAAGACCTTCGGCGGCACCGCTGCCGGGCCGGAACCGCTGCACCGGCTGCACACCGCGCTGCGCAAGATCTTCCACGGCCGCGACGGGCAGGCCCTGACCACCCGGGACATCGCCGACGTGGGCAACCTCATCGGGGTCTGCGTGGTGGCCGGCAACGTGCGCCGCTCGGCGGAGATCCTGCTGGGGGACGTGGACGACGAGGACTTCCTGAACCTGAAGAACCCCGAGGTGTTCCCCGAACGCAACTCCTACGACGCCACCTCCCCGGGCTGGGCGTGGATGAGCAACAACTCCGTGGTGGTCAACGCCGACACCGACCTGTCCGGCATCACCGAGGCGATCGCCCGCAACGGGGAGCCCGGGGTGATCTGGCTGGACACCACTCGCGCCTACGGCCGGCTGGCCGACCCGGCCGACCACAAGGACCACCGCGTCATGGGCTACAACCCCTGTGCCGAGCAGCCACTGGAGTCCTTCGAGTGCTGCACCCTGGTGGAGACCTTCCCCTCCCGGGCCGAGTCCAAGGACGACTTCCTGGCCACGCTGCGTATCGCGTTCCTGTACGGCAAGATCGTCACCCTGCTGCCCACTCACTGGCAGCGCACCAACGCCGTGATGCAGCGCAACCGCCGGGTGGGTACCTCGATGTCGGGCATCACCGACTTCGCCGACAACCACGGCACCGATGTGCTCACCGAGTGGATGGATGAGGGCTACCGGGTGATCCAGGACTGGGACACCGAACTGTCCGAGATCCTGGCGGTGCGCGAGTCCATCCGCACCACCACCGTCAAGCCCTCGGGCACGGTGAGCATCGTGGCCGGGGTCTCCCCGGGGGTGCACTGGGCGCCGGGCGGCACCTACTTCGAACGGGCGATCCGGTTCCGCAACGAGGACCCGCTGGTGACCTTGTTCCAGGCCGCCGGGTACCGGGTGGAACCGGCCAGCGAGGACCCCACCGGCACCAAGGTGATCTTCTTCCCGATCAAGTCCGAGGCCCGCCGCAGCGAGAAGGACGTCTCGGTCCGGGAGAAGGCCGAACTGGCCGCCCTGGCCCAGAAGTACTGGTCGGACAACTCCGTCTCGGTGACCCTGTCCTTCGACCCGGAGACCGAGGGCGACAGCATTGGCGGGATCCTGCGGGACTTCGCGGGCCGGCTGAAGACCGCCTCGTTCCTGCCGCAGGGCAACTTCACCTACCCGCAGATGCCCTACACCCAGATCACCCAGGAGGAGTACGAGGCCGCCTCGAAGAACCTCATCCCGGCGTTCCTGGACGCGATCTACGACGGCGACATGGAGACCATCGACGCCATCGGCGAGGCGTTCTGCGAGACCGACGACTGCGAGTTCGACGACCTGAAGATCAACGCGGAGTTCAACGCCACCTCCTGAACGCCGCGGCGCACTTGCGCCGGGATCATCCTCGTGCGGTGCCCGCGATCAGTACCTGGCCGCGACGTCAGTGAGCACCGCGGCCAGGTGCTGCGGCCGGGTGAACATCGGCCAGTGTCCGGAGTCCAGGTCCACGTACTCGATCCGCTCGACCCGGGACAACTCGGGCATCTGCCCGGCGGCCAGCCAGGCCCGGGCCTCATCGGCGGAGTACTCCGGGCACACCAGCACCACCGGTACCTGGTAGCGCCGCTCCTCGCGCAGCCGCATGATCCCTCGGGTCACCGGTTCCGGAACCGGGTGTGCCCCAGCAGCGATGAGATCCCTGGTGGCCTGGTCCAGGTCGGCTGAGTCCGGTCCGGCGAACGGCTCCCACCCGGGGAAGGGCACCACACCGTCCACCGGTTCGAAGAAGTCGGCGTAGGTCTGCCCGTCGGCGGCCGGGAACCCGCCGATCATCACCGTGGCGGCGACCTTGTCAGGGTGGGCGTCGGTGGCCGCCCACGCCAGTGAGCACGCCGCGGAGTGCCCCACCACCAGAACCGGCTCGTCAGCGGCTTCCACGGCCCGGTTCACCGCCGCCACCTGCTCTTCCAGCGTGGCCGACGGCGACCCGTCACCTTGCCCCGGCAGCGTCACCGGAAGAGGCCGGTGGCCCAGGGCGTCCAGTTCGCGTGCCACCGGGTCCCAGGCGTTGCCGTCCAGCCACAAACCTGCGATCAGGACAATGTCCATGGCCCACCCCTCACTCGCGCTGACGTTTGAGCGTAGTAGCGGCGAGGGGACGCGCGCGAGGAATTATGCAGCGGCGGTACGGCTGCGGGACCGTGTGTCCTCGCAACGGCGAAACTACGCGGCGTCGTCACGGTGCGGGCGACATCGCGGACGGGCCGCGGCATCGTGCGCCCGGTCACAGGTGCGGACGGGGGCGGCGCAGGTGACGCCGCCCGGCGCGGCCGGTCCGGGACCGTCGCACCAGCAGTTCGTCCGGGGGATCACTGATGGTGCGAACAACGTGCAGACCCAGCGCGGCGTTGGGTAGTAGTTCCATGGGTTTCCTCCTTCGGCTATCACCACGCTAGGAGCCTTTCCGGACGACCTACTTCCGCTTTTGCAGAGCGGGGCAGTAGCGTTTGACGCGTGTCCGAACCGAGCCCCACCGCCCGGGCGCTGCGCACACTGGAGGTGTTGCACGCCCGCCCCGGGGTGACCGCGCACGAACTGGCGGAGAAACTCGAGGTGAGTGAGCGCGCAGCCCGCCGCTATGTCGCGATCCTGCGCGAGGCCGGCATCGCCGTGGAATCGGCGCGGGGACGTTACGGGGGCTACCGGCTGGGCCGGGGTACCCGGCTGCCACCCGTGCACTTCACCGAGGCCGAGGCGCTGGAACTGGTCATGGCGGTGCTGGACGGCACCCCCGGCGCCGCTGACGACGAGGACGCGGTCGGCCGGGCGCTGGGCAAGGTGATCCGTGCCCTGCCACCGGCGATCAGCCGGCAGGCGAACATGCTGCGGACCTATGCCGCGGCCGCGCCGCACGCCGGGCGCCCCCGGGCGGACCCGGCGATCGCGAGCGCACTGGTGGCGGCCTCGGCCGCCCGCCAGCAGGTGCGCATCACCTACCAGTCCGGCTCGCACCGGCCATGGCAGGCCGACGTGGACCCGTGGTCGGTGGTGGTGTGGTTCGGCCGGTGGTACCTGCTGTGCTTCGCCCATCACGTCCAAGCAGTACGCACCTACCGGATCGACCGGATGCCGGCGGTGGAGCCGATCACGCGGACCTTCACCCCGCCTCCGGACCTGGACCCGGTGGCCGCCCTGGAGGAGAACTTCGGCTCCGGATGGGAGTTGCCGGTGCGGGTGGTGTTCCCGGCACCACGGCCGGAGGTGCAGCCATGGATCGGGGCCCAGATGGGCCATCTGGAGGACCATCCGGAGGGTTGTGTACTGATCGGCAGCACGAGCTCACCGCAGATGTACGTCGATGAGTACCTGGCCCGGGTGCCGCTGGCGTTCCGGGTGGAGGGCGGCCCGGAGGTGCACGCGGCGGTTCGAACCCTGATCGAGCGGCTGCAGCGCGCCGTGCCCGAAGCCGGATGAGTGCGGGCCGGCGGCCCGCGGGCGGCGACCGGCCGGCAAGCCCTCGGTGAGGCATCTGGACCTTACGGCTCATCGACCAATTCACCCCGTGCGCCAGCTGCGCACGCGTGGGGCGCTGGATTACCGTGACCTTCCCACCCCGGGGGGTTGGGTTCCAGCGTCCCAACAGGATTCGGTCGATGTCGCTGCTCCCGCTCACCGCTCCCCTTCGAACCAGCGAGTTCGCCGATATCGTGCGCCGCTCACGGCGCCGTTCGGCACAGTTGATCGTCGATCCTCGACGTGCCGCACCGCTGCGGGTGTGGTCCGAGGCGGAGTCACGGCGACGCCTGGCCGAGCATCCGGTCAGCCCGGAGTTGCCGTTGCTGTACCGGCTCCTGCGCCCGGTGACGCATCAGAACGGACTGGCCCTGGCGTTCGCCGACCAGGACGGCAGGGTGCTGGATGTCTTCGGTGGTCCGGAGGCGATCCGGCAAGCCACCCTGGCAGGGCTGGTCCCGGGAGCGGATTGGAGCGAAGCGGCGGCGGGGACCAACGGGATCGGCACCGCCGCCGCGGCCGGCGGCCCGGTACGGGTAGCCGGCCGCGAACACTACGCACCGCAGGCCCGGAACCTCATCTGCTGGGCAGCCCCGATCCGGTGGCCCGACACGGGCAGGACCGCGGGGGTGGCGAACCTGTCCGCCTTTCCCCGATCGACGGTCAGCACCTCGGGGCTGGAGATCTCTTTGCTCCTGGCCGCGATCTACGCCGTCGAACTCCGCCTGGCCGACCGTAGACAGGGCGCACACAGGGAAGCAGCGTCGGCCCATCTGAGCGTCCTCGGCGCCGATCGGGCGACGATGCATACCGGACTGGGCCAGGTGAGCCTGAGCCAACGGCACTCGGAGATCGTTCTGCTCCTCACCTGGCACCAGGATGGCCTGGGGGCCTCGAAACTGGCCACGATGCTGCACGACGAGCGTGCCGGTGCCGCACCCGTGCGCGCTGAGATGCGCCGGTTGCGGGTAGTGCTCACCCGCGCCGGAGTAGCGATGCGCTCCCAGCCCTACGCGTTAGCCGATCCGGTGGAAACCGATGCGGCCAAGGTGCTCGCTCTGCTTGACCAGGGCGACCTGACCAGGGCGGTACGGCACTACGCGGGTCCGGCACTGCCGGGGTCGGTAGCCCCGGGTGTGGTGGCGATCCGGCGCGAGATGCACTTCCGGATACGCCGGGCGGTGCTGGCATCCGGCGATCCGGGGGCGACCTGGGCGTTGGCGCAGGTGCCCGGCCATGAGGACGACGTGGGGCTGTGGCAGCAGTGCGTGCGCCAGACGCCCGCTGACTCGCCCCGGCACGTGCGGGCCGTTGCGCAACTGGAGCGCATCGACAGCGAACTGGGATTGTGACTCGAAGCGTTCCGCAGCGGCCTGCCCGCCCCTGTCAGGGGACGTCCTCGTCGATCCAGTCGAAGGTCTTGGTGACCGCCTTCTTCCAGTTGCGATAGATGCGCTCACGGTGCGCTTCGTCCATCTGCGGTGTCCAGCGCTTGTCCTCGGACCAGTTGTCCTCCACGTCCTGTTGCCCGTCCCAGAAACCCACGGCGATACCGGCCGCGTAGGCGGCCCCCAGCGCGGTGGTCTCGGAGACTTCCGGGCGAACCACCGGCACGCCGAGGATGTCGGCCTGGAACTGCATCAGGGTCTCGTTCCCGACCATCCCGCCATCCACTTTCAGCTCGGTCAGCGCCACCCCGGAATCGGCGTTCATCGCATCGACCACCTCGCGGGACTGCAGGGCGGTGGCCTCCAGGATCGCCCGGGCGATATGCCCCTTGTTCACATACCGGGTCAGCCCCACGAGAGCGCCGCGGGCGTCAGGGCGCCAGTAGGGGGCGAACAGGCCGGAGAACGCCGGCACGAAGTACGCCCCGCCGTTGTCCTCGACCTGAACGGCCAGTTGCTCGATCTCCGGTGCGGTGGAGATGATGCCGAGGTTGTCGCGCGCCCACTGCACCAGGGCGCCGGTGACGGCGATGGAGCCCTCCAGGCAGTACGCCGGCGGCTGGTCACCGAGTTTGTAACCGACCGTCGTCAGCAGCCCGTTCTCGCTGCGCACCGGCTCGGTGCCGGTGTTGAGCAGCAGGA
>CALKWS010000326.1 GCA_938004115.1 uncultured Ruaniaceae bacterium | reverse complement strand
GCAGGTGGCGATCCTCGGCCTCGGCCGGATCATGGACCGGCCGTGGATCGTGGACAAGGAGGTTGGCGCCGTTCCGCAGGCCCTCGATGCCCACCTGGACCGAGACCCGCACCATCCTCAATCTGGGGATCCCCGCTGGCCTGCAGATGGCGGTGATCTCCGGTGGTGCGGCGGCGATCATGAGCGTCGTCGCCGGGTTCGGCGGTGCGGTGGTCGGCGGGTTCGGTGCCGCGCAGCGGCTGGACTCGCTGATCATGTTGCCCGCCCAGGCGCTGGGCATCGCCGCCTCGAGCATGGCCGGGCAGAACATCGGTAGCGGTAATTGGGAGCGGGTGAACCGGATCTCCAGGGCGACCGTGCTCTACAACCTGGCGATCATGTTTGCCATCGCCCTGGTGCTGGTCATCCTCGCCGAGCCAGCGGTGCGGATGTTCATCGACGAGGCCGAGGCGGTGGACTTCGGCGTGCGCTACCTGCGCACGGTGGCCTTCTGCTATCCGTTCCTGGGCATCAACTTCGTGCTGAACGGGGTGGTCCGGGCCGCCGGGGCGATGTACCAGGTGCTGGCGCTGAACATCATCTCGTTCTGGGTGCTGCGCTACCCGCTCACCGCCCTGTTCTCCCACTGGTTCGACGAGACCGGAATCGGGATAGGTATCGGCGCGAGTTTCATCATCAGCAGCCTCGTCGCCTACGGCTATTTCCGGTTCGGCAGGTGGCGCGAGAAGCAACTGTTCGACGAGCCGCGCCGTCCCTAGCCTGGATCCACCCATGCAAGGTGGGCGCCGTGCTCGTGTGAGAGGACCCATGTCGGCGAGGGGGCTGGTTCGTGAAACAGGCTGGTCGGTTGGGCCAGCGGCGGCTGACCCTTCCCGGGGGTTCGGAGCGTCAGCGCTGAACAAAAAGGCACCGTTCTATTTGCCGGATTTCATTCCTGCGTGAGGATCCGATGAGAGACTGTGCAACTTTTCTAATGTTTGCTCGATCCCGCGGCGATTGCGGCGCGGAAACCCGAGGAGTCCCATGAAAAATCGACGCCTCGACTTACGTGCGTCCCACTCCTCTGCAACGAGCGTGCCCCCCTCGACTGGCGTGAATGTGTACCGCCACACGTAGTCGCCGTTGGGCGTCCACGCAATGCGACGGCCTTCTTCGTACTCGATGACAGTGTTGACCATGTCGTACTTGGCGCCGAGTTTCATGCCGATTGAGAATGTGCTGCCCAAGGAGAGTTTGGCGGGCGCGGTTGAGTCGACGGTTTTCACTGTCCCTGACCCGTCTATGCTCGGGTGCTGGCGTGGATCTGCGACAATATCGAAGAGTCGCTGGGGATGCGCAGGGATGAACCGCTCAACTCTCACCCGGAATCTACTCATATCCTTCCTCATTTCTATCGTTTCTCCAAGAGTCACGAAATCGCAACGCATTCTTTGCAGGATTTAGCGGGCGCTCGAAAAACCCCGTTTCGCGTCGCGGACTCGGTCAGCAAACCTGACAGAGGTGGGGTCAACGTTCCTATCGACTCCAGTAAATCGGCTCGCACCCCAGTAGCAATGACGGGAGCCCGTGAAGACCTTCAGGCCCCTCGTGGTGGCCGTAAGGGACGCACAACCTCAGGCGAGCGATAGAAACAGTTTCTCAAGTTCATCCGGCTGTGCTGCTCCATCTGAGTTCGGATTCGCAAGGCACTCTCTGAGCGAGGAGGAGATGACGAGGAATCCGGCGCGATCAAGAGCTTTCGAGACGGCAGCCAACTGCTGCACCACGTCGCGGCAGTGCGCGTCGGATTCGACGGCGCCGATGACGGCCGCCAACTGCCCGTGAGCGCGCTTGAGTCGGTTGACGATCTTGCGTTTCGCCTCCGGATCGTGCTCGACGGCTGCGGTGGCTCCTGGATTCTCCACTCCCATGACGACTCCCTCTGGGACGAGTTTGACATCGAAAGTACCCCCCAGGGTATCGTGCCGTATACCCCCATGGGTATCAAGATTCTGCGAGAGGAGTTGCTATGTGTCGACCGGTGAGGTGCCGGACCTGTCAGAAGACCACCTGGGCTGGGTGCGGCCAGCACGTGGCCACGGTGAAGGCGCGGGTTCCGTCATCGGAGTGGTGCGACGGCAAGCACTCTCAGACGCAGATCGACGCCGTCGGATCGGAGCGGGGCGGATTTCTTGCCCGGCTTTTCGGCCGGTGACCGCTGACGCCAACCGGACCAGACGATCCCTGGTTAGTGGAGAAGGGCACAACATCATGCTGTTAGAACGAATCTATGATGAAGACCTCGCGCAGGCGAGTTACTTCATCGGTTGCCAGGAGACGGGCGAGGCAATCGTCGTGGATGCCCGCCGTGACGTGGAGGTGTACCTGGGTCTCGCGTCCAAGCACGGGATGACGATCACGGGCGTGGCCGAAACCCACATCCACGCCGACTATCTATCCGGCACGCGCGAACTCGCAGCACGCACTGCAGCGCCTATCTACGTCTCCGACGAGGGCGGGCCCCATTGGACGTACGGATCGGAATTCGACGGCGGCCCAGCGGGTCCCGCGGTACGAATGGAGCACGGCCACCGGATCCGCTTGGGCAACATCATCATCGAGGCCGTGCACACTCCGGGACACACCCCCGAGCACATGTCCTTCCTGATCACCGACGGCGCGCAGTCTGCGGAGCCCGGCTTCATACTCACCGGAGACTTCGTGTTCGTGGGGGACGTGGGCCGTCCGGATCTGCTTGATGAGGCGGCCGGCGGCATCGATAGCCGCTTTCAGGGCGCGAAGGATCTCTATGCGAGTCTCCGCGATCGGTTCCTCACCCTGCCCGACTACGTGCAGGTCCTCCCGGGTCACGGCTCGGGTTCGGCCTGCGGGAAGGCGCTCGGCGCGGTCCCGACGTCGACGGTCGGTTACGAGCGCAACTTCTCCTGGTGGGGCAGGCATCTGGAGAACGATGACGAACAGGGTTTCATCGACGAACTGCTCAGCGACCAGCCCGATGCGCACGCTTATTTCGGGCGGATGAAGATGCAGAACAAGAACGGCCCCGAGTTGATCGGTGAGCCCGTCGAACTGGTCGAGTACACGGCAGACGAGTTGACCGCAGCGCTCGAATCAGACAGCGTCGTCTTCGTCGACACCCGCCACCACAGTCAGGTCCACGAGGGCACGATCGAAGGATCCCTCAACATCCCGGGTGTTGCCAAGGCCGCAAGTTACGGCGCATGGGCCTACGATCCGCAGACCGAGCATCGCCCGCTGGTGTTGCTCGCCGCCTCGTGCGAAGATGCCGAAGCCTTCCGTGCCCATCTCGTGCGTGTCGGCATCGACGACGTGCGCGGCTTCATCACCTCACTAGACGGTCTAGAACTTGTCCCACCCAAGCGGGTGCGCCCCGAGGAACTCAATGGATTCGACCGCGTCATGCTGCTCGATGTGCGCAACAAGACCGAGTACCGTGACGGGCATCTGCCCGGGGCGCAGCAACTGTCGGGTGGCCGTGTGCTCTGGCACCAGGACCTGCTGCCTGACAAGGGTGCCGGCACGATCGTGAGCTACTGCAGGAGCGGAGTACGCAACAGCGTTGTTGCCAGCGCGCTGCGACGCGAAGGGTATGACGTCGCTGAACTTGACGGCAGTTACTTGGCGTGGGCGGCGGTCGCGGGCAATATGCCGGTCGTTGCGTAGCAGCCGGACGGAGCCATGGACGCCCCCCTCATCCTCGCGCTGGCCCTTGCGCTCGTGGTCGGCGTATCCCTCGGGCTCCTGGGCGGTGGCGGTTCGATCCTGACCGTCCCGATCCTGACCTATGTGCTCGGGATGGAACCCCGTGAGGCGATCGCGGCATCGCTTTTCATCGTGGGCGTCACCAGCGCCGTGAGCGCATTCGGCCACGCGCGTGCGGGGCGGGTGCGGTGGAAGATCGGCGGGATCTTCGGCGCAGCCGGCATGGTCGGAGCATTCCTCGGCGGGATCCTCGGCGGCTTCATCCCGGGAGGTGTGCTCATGGTGCTCTTCGCGGTGATGATGACCGCGACGGCAGCCGCGATGATCCGCGGGCGCCGTCACCGGGGCCAGAGCGAACCGGGCAACATCACAGGGATCCGGGTACTGCGCTTCGTGATCGACGGGATTCTGGTAGGGATTGCGACCGGTCTCGTCGGCGCCGGAGGTGGATTCCTGATCGTGCCCGCTCTCAATCTGCTCGGCGGGCTGCCCATGGTTGCCGCAGTGGCCACATCGCTGCTCGTGATCGTGATGAAATCGGGGGCAGGGCTGGCCGGGTACCTCTTCTCGACCCGACTCGACTGGCCGATCGTGCTCGCCTTCACGGCGGTCGCGACTATCGGAGCACACGTGGGAGTCCGACTCTCCGGCTTCATTCCCGAGCGCGCGCTCCGTACCGGGTTCGGATACTTCGTGCTCGCGATGGGGGCGGTGGTGCTGATACAGGAAGTACCGGCCCTGCTCGCTTGACGTCGCCACGCTGAACTCGCGAGGACAGAGCACCGGATGAAGACAGTGGAGCGGGACGATGGCTACGGGCGCGCCCTCCGGCGGTGGCAATCTGACTTCCACCACCTGCCGCAACAGGGAACGCCCTTAAGGGAAAACTGCGAAATGTGCCCGAGGAACGGGCCCGTGTCAAGGAAGTGCAGGGCCTGGCGTCCAGAACGTGACAAACCCAACGGTAAGAGAGGGCGATTTTGTGACATAATTGAAGGGCTGGCTCGCGGTGGTCGCCGCATCCCTCCGGTGGGGATGTGAGTTCCGCCGTGTCATCGCCCGCTGTATCGCGGGCCGGGAGACGACCGCCGGCGGGCTGGAGCCCGACCCAAGCGGTCGAGTGTGGCGCTCGTGTCGTCGAAGGGTCACGCAATTGGATTTCACCAAGGGTCAGGTCGTCGTCCACCCGCACCACGGACCGACCACCATCACCAAGATCACCACACGCACGCTGAAGGGTGAGCGCACCAAGTACCTGAAACTGCAGGTGCGCGGCACCGATCTCACTTTGGGTGTGCCGATGGACCGCGCCGAGGAGACCGGTCTGCGGCCGGTGCTGACCCCGGAGCAGGCGCGGGAGATCTTCGACATCCTCACCGGGCCGAGCGAGGAGGAGGCCTCCAACTGGTCCCGCCGGATCAAGGCCAACACCGACCGCTTCCGTAGTGGCCGGATCGACGTCATCGCCGGTCTGGTCCGCGACCTGACGCGCCGGGACAACGAGAAGGGCATCTCCTTCGGCGAGCGCAACCTGATGCGCGACGCACGCCAGCCGCTGGTCACCGAACTCGCCATCGTGCTGTCGATCGATGAGGAAGAGGCCGAGGCCGTGGTCGACGCGGCCATCCTGGAGGGCACCACGCCGAAGTTGCCCGCCCTCACCCTGGCCAGTTGACCCGGGACTACGAACCGGTCCGCCGCGCGCACACCGGCGGCGCGGCGGACCGCCCGTGTCTGGCACGAACCTCGCCCCCGCCAACCCCCCGCCCGCGACGGGCACCCCGCCCGCACGATGTGCGGGCTTCGCTGCCTCGGAGCATCCTGGGAGCGGCGGAGGGAGGATCTCGTCATGGCGAAAAGCCCGAGCGGCATCATCGAGGACGACCGGGTGACGATCGTGGTCGCGAGCCGGAACCGGCGCGCGGAACTGTTGAGCAGTCTGCGCCG
>CALKWS010000325.1 GCA_938004115.1 uncultured Ruaniaceae bacterium | reverse complement strand
CGGTGTGCAGGAAGCCCACGCCGCCGCGGATCTCGGTGACCGTCGCGCCCTCGATCTCCAGCACCAGGCGCAGCACCCCGTGCGTGGAGGGGTGCTGGGGGCCCATGTTGACCACGATCCGCTCGTCGCCGGCACGCTGGGCCGCCTCGACGATCTCGTCCCAGTCACCGCCGGTGGCCGAGTACTCGGCCGCGCCCTCGGCGAAGTCCGGCGCGGCGCCGGTTGCTGTCGCAGACATCAGTTGTATGCCCTCCGCTCATCCGGGGCCGGGATGGTGGCACCCTTGTACTCCACCTCGATACCGCCCAGCGGGTAGTCCTTGCGTTGCGGATGCCCGGGCCAGTCGTCGGGCATCTGGATGCGGGCCAGGTGGGGGTGGCCGTCGAAGATGATGCCGAAGAAGTCCCACACCTCGCGTTCGTGCCAGTCGTTGGCCGGGTAGATCCCGGTCAGCGTCGGGATGTGCGGGTCTCCCTCCGGCACCGCCACCTCCAACTGGAAGGTGCGGTTGTGCGTGATGGAGTACAGCGGGTACACCGCGTGCAGTTCCCGGCCGGTGTCCTCCGGGTAGTGCACCCCGGAGACTCCGAGGCAGATCTCGAACCGCAGGTCCTGGTCGTCGCGCAGGCTCTTGGCGACCAGTTGCAGGTAGTCCCGGTTGATGTACAGCGTCAGTTGCCCGCGGTACACCACGACCTTCTCCACGCACGTCTCGAAGGCGACCCCGGCCTCGGCGAGCACCTCGGCCAGGATGTCCACGATCTCGTCGAAGTAGGAACCGTAGGGCCGTTCGGACTGCCCGGGCATGAACACGGTCCGCTGCAGGCCGCCGAAGCCCGAGGTGTCGCCGGATCCGGTGACGCCGAACATGCCCTTGCGGACCTTGATGACGTCCAGCGGCGTGCGTCCCTCGGGCTGCACCACCTGCTGGCCGCCGGCCTCCTGGGCCTCGTGGGCCACGTGGCGGACCTGGTCGGCGTCCTTCCCGGTGGTGCCGCTGTCCGGCTTGCCGCTCTCGGTGCTGTCGCTCACGCCAGCAACCCCTTCATCTCGTGGGTGGGCGGCGCGTTCAGGGCAGCCTCCTCCACCTTGCGGATGGTCTCTTCCCGGTTCACACCCAGCGGGGCTCCCTTGATCACCTGGTTGTGCAGTTCCAGGATCGAGTGGATCAGCATCTCCGGGCGCGGGGGGCAGCCGGGAAGGTAGATGTCCACCGGCAGTACGTGGTCCACGCCCTGCACGATCGCGTAGTTGTTGAACATCCCGCCCGAGGACGCGCACACCCCCATGGAGATGACCCACTTGGGGTCGGCCATCTGGTCGTACACGGTGCGCAGCACCGGGGCCATCTTCTGGCTCACCCGGCCGGCGACGATCATCAGGTCCGCCTGCCGGGGCGAGGCGCGGAAGACCTCCATGCCCCACCGGGCGATGTCGAACCGCGGGGTCCCGGCGGCCATCATCTCGATCGCGCAGCACGCCAGGCCCATCGTGACCGGCCACATCGAGGAGGAGCGGACCCAGCCGACCAGATCCTCCACCTTGCCCAGGACGAACCCGGAAGGGAGTTTCTCTTCAAGTCCCATGTCTATCGCCTCTCAGTCCCAGTCCAGTCCGCCCCGGCGCCACTCGTACACGAACGGCACCGTGATCAGGACAACGAATGCGATCATCGCGACCAGCCCGAAGATGGCCAGTTCGCTGAAGGCCACCGCCCACGGGTACAGGAAGACCACCTCGATATCGAAGACGATGAAGGTCATCGCCACCAGGTAGTACTTCACCGGGAAGCGGCCGGTGCCGCGGGCGTTCTCCGTGGGCTGGATGCCGCATTCGTAGGCATCCACCTTCACCTTGTTGTAGCGCTGGGGGCCGAGCACCCGGCTCGCGAGCAGCCCGCCCGCACCCAGCAGGAGCGCCAGGCCCGCCAGGATGAGGATCGGGACGAAGGGGTTGTGCATGATGACCTCTTCCCTCACGCGGCCCGGACTATCCGGGTCATGGCCGTGATCACCCGGTCGATGGCGTCCCCGCCGCGGGTGTCGTAACTGTCCGAGAGCAACTTCAGCACGAACTGCATCAGCAGGGGCCGCGGCAGTCCGTACTTGGTGCAGATGCGCATGATCTCGGGGCGTTCGATGAGACCCACGAACGTGCGCCCGAGGTTGAAGTAGCCGCCCAGGTCCTCCCGCATCCGGCTCGCGTAGGTGGCCAGGGTGCGTTCGCGCGCCAGGTCGTTCGTGCGCACGTGTGCCTGTGCGATGACGTCGGCGGCGATCCGCCCGGCCTGCAGACCGTAAGCGATGCCTTCGCCGTTGAACGGGGAGACCATCCCGCCCGCGTCGCCCACGAGCATCATGCCGCGGTAGTACATCGGGGTGCGGTTGAACGCCATCGGTAATGCCGCCCCGCGCACCGGGCCGATCTGGTTCTCCTTGGTGAACTCCCACTCCGCCGGGGAGTTCTGCATCCAGGTGGCCAGCATCGAGCGGTAGTCGAGTTTGGTCGCCTTGCCCTTGGAGCTGACCGATCCCAGCCCGACGTTGGCGGTGCCGTCGCCCAGCGGGAAGATCCAGCCGTAGCCGGGCAGCAGCGTGGACTTGTTCGGCTCGCCCTCCCACAACTCCAGGTGGGATTCCATCCACTCCGAATCGTGGATCGGGGTGCGGAAGTAGGTGCGTACCGCCACCCCCATCGGCCGGTCGTCGCGTTTGGTCAGGCCCAGCTGGGTGGCCAGGCGGGAGGAGACCCCGTCCGCGGCCACCACCACCGGCGCGTGCAGGGTGCGCTCGGGCACGTCGGGCAGTCGTTTGCCGTTCTCGTCCACCTGTCGGACCCGAACGCCGATCACCCGCCCGGTGCGCTCGTGCAGCACCGGTCCGGTCACGCTCATGCCCTCCAAGAGCTTCGCGCCGGTGGCCCGTGCGTGGTGGGCCAGGGTCATGTCCAGCGACGCCCGGGCCTTGGCCATCCCGAAGTTCGGGTAGCGCTGGATCTCCGGCCAGGGCAACTCGATCACGTGCCCGCCGCCGTGGACGCGCAGGCCCTTGTTCCGCATCCACCCGTCGTCCGGCGGGGTGGGCACGCCCATGCGCACCAGTTCGCTGACGGCCCGCGGGGTGAGCCCGTCGCCGCAGATCTTGTCCCGGGGGAAGGTGGCCTTCTCCAGCAGCAGCACTTCCAGGCCGGCGCTGGCCAGGTAATGGGCGGTGGCTGAACCGGCTGGCCCCGCGCCGACGACGATCGCGTCTGCGTCAGGAGTGCTCGCCAGGGTGGCCACGCTTCCCTCGCCTTCGTTTCTGCTGGGGTTCTGTGCGGATGCGGTGGTTCCGGAGGGGCGGACGCGCCCTGCTGCCGATTCGGTCTCGCAGCGTCCCGGACCGATCCACAGTTAGGCTACCCGCTCCGCGATAGTCGCTATCGCTAGCCTGCCCCGGCGGGCGGAAAGGGCGCAAATCCGCCGATTTCCGTGATGCGATACTTGCTTTAATCAAGGCTTGTGGTCCTGCGGACAAGGTGACGTCGAGCGCGTCCGGGCCGGTCGCGGGAGGCCCCGAACGGGGCCGACGACGACGCAGCGGCTGTGAGTGAAATCACCGCCTGCCGCGGGGTGGGCAGGTAGGCGTCAGTCGGCCTTGATGCCCCGGTGCAGGGCGACGATCCCCCCGGACAGGTTGCGGTAGGAGACCGACCGCCACCCGCCCTGGTGCAGCAGCCCGGCGAGCGAGATCTGGTCGGGCCAGTGCGCGATCGACTCCGACAGGTACTCGTACGCCTCGGTGTTGGACCCCACCAACCGGGCCAGCCGCGGCAGGATGTGGTCCCGGTAGAGCCCGTACAGCCCGTTCCAGGCCGGGTTGGGCGGGGTGGAGAACTCACACA
This sequence comes from uncultured Ruaniaceae bacterium, assembly GCA_938004115.1. Lineage (GTDB taxonomy): Bacteria > Actinomycetota > Actinomycetes > Actinomycetales > Beutenbergiaceae > CALKWS01. The sequence goes on along the minus strand of CALKWS010000325.1, from coordinate 1,788 downwards.
CCACCAGTCGCCCGCCCGGTTTGGTCACCCGGGCCATCTCCGCCAGGCCCGCCACCGGGTCGACGAGGTTGCGCAGCGCGAAGGAGATCGTCACCGCATCGAAACTGGCGTCGGCGAACGGCAGTTGCAGCGCGTCGGCCACCACGAAGGCCAGGTCCGGGCGGCGGGCCTTGCCCACGGCCACCATGCCGGGCGAGAAGTCGCAGGACACCACCTCGATGCCGGCATCGGCGTAATCCTCGCTGGACGTCCCGGTGCCGGCGGCCAGGTCCAGCACCCGTTGCCCCGGTTCGGCCGCCACCGCGCGGAACGTCTCCCGGCGCCAGAGCCGGTCCATACCCATGGACAGCACGTCGTTCGTCAGGTCGTAGTTGCGGGCGACGCCGTCGAACATGCCGGCGACTTCGCGGGGATCCTTGTCCAGGGATGCGCGTGACATGTGGTCCATCCTGGCGCACGTCCGGCGGGGCGTGCACCGCCCGGGCCACGCGCACGTCCCGCAGGGTGTCCGCCGTCGGACCTCGTGCACGTCCCGCAGGCCCACGCCGCCGGCTGACACCCGCGCACACACCCGGCCACGCCGCACGTCTCCACCCGCGCCCCGCCCGGCACGCCGCACGTCTCCACCCGCGCCCCCAGCCGGCCACACCGCGCGCTCCCACCCGCGCGCTCCTCGCAGGCCACGTCGAGCCAGGCCGGGCGCCGTGGTGCGGGCGCACATTAGGGTGAAGCGGTGATGTCGGCTTCGCTTCCTGAGTCCCGATCGGCGGACTCCCCTGCCCCCACTCCGTCGCTGCTGGTGCGCACGCGCGAATTGGACACCGCGGGCACCGCGCTCACCGACCGCGACCTGCTCGCACTGTTGCCGCAGCCCGAGGCCCGGGCCGCGCACGTGTGGGTGCGGCGCGGTGAGGGACTGGTCGGCTGGGGGGAGGCAGCCCGGATCACCACCCGGGGACCCGATCGGTTCGACGCGGCGGTGCAGGCCTGGCGGGAGATGGCCGAGCACCTCGTGGTCCGTGACGATGTGCAACTCCCGGGCACCGGGGCGGTGGCGTTCGGGGCGTTCTCCTTCGCTCACGCCTCCACCGCCCCGAGCGTGCTGGTCGTACCGGAGGTCGTGCTGGGCACCCGCGAGGGCCGCACCTGGATCACCACCATCAGCGCGGTGGATGATCAGGCCGGGCCCACGCTCGGCCCCCCGCCCACGCTGGCGGAGATGCGCGCACAGGTGCGCCCCGTGCGCGCCAACGGTCCGGTGCAGGTGCTGCCCGGAGCGCTGGACGCCGAGCACTGGGTGGAGCAGGTCCAGGCCGTCATCGCCCGCATCCGAGCGGGTGAGGTGAGCAAGGTGGTGATGGCACGGGAGGAGCACGCCCGGCTGGCAGAACCGTTGGACGTACGCCCGGTGCTGACCCAATTGGTGGATTCCTATCCCACCTGCTGGACCTTCGCCGTCGACGGGCTCATCGGCGCCACCCCGGAACTGCTCGTCCGCCGCGAGCGCGGCCTGGTGTCCTCCCGGGTGCTGGCCGGCACGATCCCGCGCACCGGTGACGACGAGGCCGACCTGACGCGCGCGGCGTCGCTGGCCCGGTCCTCCAAGGACCTGGAGGAACACGAGTTCGCCGTGCAGTCCCTGACCGACTCCCTGCGCCCGGTGGTGTCCTCCACCAGCGCCCAGGACGCCCCGTTCGTGCTGCACCTGCCGAACGTGATGCACCTGGCCACCGACGTCACCGCGGTCCTCGCCCCCGAGCACGCCGGGTTGACGTCGCTGGACCTGGC
>CALKWS010000324.1 GCA_938004115.1 uncultured Ruaniaceae bacterium | reverse complement strand
AACCCGACGACGGCGCACCGGACCGGGTGCTGGTGGTGGCCAGTGACCGCATCAGCGCCTACGACCACGTCCTACCCACGTCGATACCGGGTAAGGGCGAGGTGCTGACCGCGCTGAGCCTGTGGTGGTTCACCCGCGTGGAGGACATCATCGGCCACCATGTGCTGTCCACGGATGTACCCGAGCAGGTGGCCGGCCGGGCGATGATCTGCCGGCGGCTGGAGATGTTCCCGGTGGAGTGCGTGGCCCGCGGGTACCTGACCGGGTCGGGCCTGGCCGAGTACCGGCGCGACGGGCACGTGTGCGGCCTGCCGCTGCCCGGCGGGCTGGTGGACGGGTCGAGACTGCCCGAGCCGATCTTCACACCCGCCACCAAGGCCGACGTGGGTGCCCACGATGAGAACATCCCGTTCGCGCAGATGGAGGAACTGATCGGGCCCGACGCCGCGGGGCGGCTGCAGCGGCTGACCCTGGCCGTGTACGAACGCGCCGAGGCGCTCGCGGCCGAGCGTGGGGTGATCCTCGCGGATACCAAGCTGGAGTTCGGCACCGACCCGCGGACGGGGGAGATCGTGCTGGGCGATGAGGTGCTCACGCCGGACTCCTCCCGGTATTGGCCCGCCGAACAGTGGCAACCGGGGCGGGTGCAACCGAGTTTCGACAAACAGTTCGTGCGCGACTGGCTGGCCGGGTCCGGGTGGGACCCGAGCGGGACCGGGGCCCCGCCTGCGCTGCCCGACGACGTGGTGCGCCGCACCCGGGACCGGTACGTGCAGGCGTACGAGCGTCTGACCGGCCGCACGCTCAGCGGTGGATAGGATCGCAGCGCACCCGACAGCGAGGAGATCCTGTGACCACCGTCGCGCCGGCGACTACTGACCTGCCCGAGGTGGAGATGTGGACCGACGGGGCGTGCAAGGGCAACCCCGGGATCGGCGGCTGGGGGGTGCTGATGCGCTCCGGGCAGCACCAGCGCGAGTTGCGCGGCGGTGAGCTGGTGACCACGAACAACCAGATGGAGCTCACCGCCGTGATCGAGGGGTTGCGGGCCCTGAACCGCCGGTGCCGGGTGCGGTTGCACGTGGACTCGGTGTACGTGATGAAGGGCATGCAGGAGTGGATCGCCAACTGGAAACGTAACGGGTGGCGCACCGCCGGGAAGAAGCCGGTGAAGAACGCCGACCTGTGGCGGGCGCTGGACGAACAGGTGGCCCGGCACGAGGTGACCTGGGTGTGGGTGAAGGGACACTCCGGTGACCCGGGGAACGAGCGGGCCGACGAGTTGGCGAACCTGGCGATCGAGGAACTCCGCGAGCAGGGCGACTGAAGCGACTGAAGCGACCCGATCCCCGGGGACCTCGGGCGGTCAGGTGGTGACGCTGGCGCGGTGATCGTCGGCCGCGAGCCAGATGGCCTCGGCCGCTGCCAGGCCCAGATCGATCGGCGCGGGACCACCGTCGCGTTCGAGCCGCAGCACGCCGGCGCCCTCGTGCCGGTCCAGCACCCGCAGGTGGGTGCCCACGTCGATCCCGTGGCCGGTCAGGTACCGCAGCACCTCCGGATCGTCGTCGCTGATCCGGCTGACCCGCCCGCACGATCCGGGCTCGGCCTGTGCCAGGGCGCGCGCCGAGGTGGGTTGCATCACCCCGTCCCGGTCCGGGATCACGTCCCCGTGGGGGTCGTGGGTGGGGAACCCCAGATCCGCCTCGATCCGGTCGATGAAGGTGTCCGAGGCGGCGTGCTCCAGGTTCTCCGCCTCGTCGTGCACCTCGTCCCAGGAGTAGCCCAGCCGCTCCACAAGGAAGGTCTCCAGCAGCCGGTGGCGGCGGACCATCTGCACCGCCGCCGCGTGACCGGCGGGCGTGAGCGTGGCCCCGCCGTAGGGCTTCTGCTCCACCAGCCCGTCGGCGACGAGCTTGCGGATGTTGCCCGAGGCGGTGGAGGTGGCCACCCCCATCCGCTCGGCGAGTTCGTTGATGCCCACCGGCTCCGGACTCCACTCCTGCACCTTGAAGATGGTCCGCAGGTAGTCCTGGGCCATCCGGGACAGGGAGTCGATGTGCATGGTCTCAGCGCACCGAGATCGCCGTGTCCAGGGCGGCCCAGTCCACCTGCGCAGGCATCGCGGCGAGCACCGCGGCCAGCAGCCCGAGGCGGGCCAGGCGCAGGTCCTCCTGGGGGTCCATCACCAGGATGTCCTCGAAGAAGGCGTTCACCGCCTGCACCAGCTCGCCGGAGGCGGCGGTGAGCGCCGGCAGCGACTCCGGTGCTCGGAATCCGTCGAGGACCTCCCGTAGCCGGATCTCGGCGGGTGCGGTGAGCAACGGGGAGTCGGTGTCCGGGGTGGTGCCCGCCGGCACGATCCGGGAGGTCCGTTGCACGGCCGCCACCAGCGCCTGGAAGTCCTCCCGGTCCAGCAGTTCGTCGATCTCCGTCAGCATCTGGTCCACCCGGCCCGGGCGGTCCATCCCCGGCGCGACGGCGGCGACCTGTTCCGCAGCGACCCCTTCATCGCGCAGCAACTGGGCGAAGCGGGACTCGGCGAACTGCGCGGCATCCGCCACCACGTCCTCGCCGGCGTCCACGCCCTGCTCCCGCAGCCGGTCGGCCGCGGCCTGCAGCACGGTACGCAGCGTGAGGTCGGCGATGAGGCGGGGATCGGTCCAGGACCGCAGGATCCGCACGATCCCGAGCGCCGCCCGGCGCAACCCGAACGGATCGGAGGAGCCGGTGGCCTTCGCGCCGGTGGCGAGCAGGCCCACCAGCAGGTCGGCACGGTCCGCCAGCGCCAGCAACGTGCCCGGCAGGCTCTGCGGCACCGCGTCGGCGGACGTGCGGGGCTGTTCCATCTCCTCCAGGGCGGTGGCCACCTGCGGATCCTCCCCGGTGCGGCGGGCGTACTCCCCGGCGATGAATCCGGCGAGGGAGGACATCTCGATCACCATCTGGGTGGCCAGGTCGAACTTGGCCAGTTCCCCGGCCCGGCGCAGGGTGGTCCGTTCGGCATCGCTGATCGCGGTCCTGCCGGCCAGGGCGGTGGCCACATCGGCGATCCGGCGGGCCCGCAGGCCCACCGACCCCAGGCCGTCGGCGAAGGTGAGCTGGTCCAGTTTCGGCACGAACGAGTCGAGGTCCCCGCCCTCGAGGTCGGCGTTCCAGAAGAACAGCGCATCCTCGTACCGGGCGCGCAGCACCGACTCGTTGCCGCGCGCGACGACGGCCTCATCGCAGGCGCCGTTGGCCATGGTCACGAAGTACGGCAGCAGGGCGCCGTCCTCGCCCCGGACCGGCAGGTACCGCTGATGGGTGGCCATCACGGTGGTCAGGACCTCCTCGGGCAGGTCCAGGTAGCGCTCATCGAAAGCACCGCGGATGCCCACCGGGGTCTCCACCAGGTTGGCGATCTCGGCGATCAGGTCCGCGGTGGCCTCGGCATCGATGTGCCCGCCCACCTCGGCGGCCAGGTCCCGGGCCTGGGCGAGCACCTGGGCGCGCCGGTCGGCCACCGAGACCACGATGTCGCGCTCGGCCAGCACCGACCGCAGTTCATCGGCGGCGGCGACCTGCACCTGCGGCTGATCGTCCAGGCGGTGCACCTGGGTGGTGCGCCCGGCCACCAGGCGGGAGGCCGCCGCAGGCACCACCACCGGACCCCAGAGCGCCACCAGCCACCGGATCGCCCGGGAGTAGGAGAGTTCGGGATCGTTCCAGCGCATGTTCCGGTCCGCGCGCAGCCCGGTGACCACCCGGGTCACCAGCGGGCCGAGTACCTCCAGCACCCCCCGCCCCGGGTCGGGTACCTGCACCGCGGCGTGCTCGTGACCGCCGATCTCGGCCTTGGTGATATCCGGCAGGTCCACCCCCTGGCCGCGCATGAACCCGGCCAGCGCCTTGGTGGGGTTGCCCTCGTCGTCGAACGCCACCGCCCACTTGGGCCCCTTACGCCACTGCACCGCATCCGGCTCGGCCGGGGCGACGTCGTCGACCGTCACCACGATCCGCCGCGGGGTCGCATCCACCCGGACCTGCCCGTGCGCGAGCCGGGTACCGGCGAGCCCGTCGCGCACAGCGGTCGCGACGTCGTCGATCGCTTCATCGACCACGTGCGGCGGTAGTTCCTCCACGCCGATCTCCAGCGCGAACGTCTGGGGGTCGGTGGGCAGGGAGTCCGGATCCACCTGGGGCAGCCGCACCGGCTCGTCGGGCCGCTCGGTGAGCAGGGGGAAGCCGAGTTCCTCCCGGCGGTCCACCCACAACCCGGAGATGTCCCGGGCCAGGCGTCGCATGGTGCTGAACGCCTTGGCCCGCTCGGTGGTGGAGATCGCTCCGCGGGCGTCGAGGACGTTGAAGGCGTGGGAGGACTTCAGCAGGTAGGTGTGTCCGGGCACCGGGAGGCGGGCGTCGATCATCCGCTGCGCCTCGGCCACGTAGGCCTCGTACAGGGCCCGGTTGGTGGGCACGTCGGCGTCGTCGAGGTAGTACCGGCTCATCTCGTACTCGGTCTGCCCGAACGCCTCGCCGTAGGTCACCTCGGCGGTGTAGGCGATGTCCTTGAAGTGGTCCACGCCCTGGACCGCCATCAGGATCCGTTCCAGCCCGTACGTCAGTTCCACCGGTACCGGGTCCAGGTTCTGCCCGCCGACCTGCTGGAAGTACGTGAACTGGGTGATCTCCAGCCCGTCCAGCCACACCTCCCAGCCCAGGCCCCAGGCACCGATCGCGGGCTGTTGCCAGTTGTCCTCCACGAACCGCACGTCGTGGGCGCGCAGGTCGATCCCGAGGGCCTCCAGCGACCCCAGGTACAGGTCCTGGGGGTTACCGGGTTCGGGTTTGAGGATCACCTGGAACTGGGTGTGGGTCTGCAACCGGTTCGGGTTCTGCCCGTACCGGGAGTCGTCCGGGCGAACCGACGGCTCCACATAGGCCACGTCCCAGGGCTCAGGACCCAGCACGCGCAGCACGGTGGCGGGATTCATCGTCCCGGCCCCCACCTCGGTGTTGTAGGGCTGCACGATCAGGCAGCCCTGGGAGGTCCAGTACTCGGTGAGCGCGCGGATGGCGTCTTGCATGGTCAGCACCACCCCAGGCTACCGAGTGGCCGGGGCGCTCCCGAAGTTCCTCAGAGCCGCAGGCCCAGATCCACGATCGCCTGGGAGACCTCCCGCAGCGTGCTGTGCCGGGCCCGGGCGTGGTCGCGGATCCGCCGGAACGCCTCATCGACGTCGGTGCCGTGGGTCTGGGCGATGATGCCCTTGGCCTGCTCGATCACGATCCGGGTGCTCAGCGCCTCCTGGAGTTGTTCGGCCAGTACCCGTTGCCGGTCATAGGTGGCGGAGTTGATGAGGAAGACGGAGGCCGCGTCGGCGAAGATCCGGGCGACGCTGAGGTCCTGCTTGCCCCAGTCCCGGGCGGTGGCGTCGTACAGGTTGAGTGAGCCGATGGGTTCGCTGTCCACCCGCATCGGGATCCCGGCGACCGCCGCAAGGCCCATCCGGGCGGCCATCTGGCAGTACTCGGGCCAGCGGTCCCGGTAGTCGCCCAGGTCGCGGATCGCCACGATCTCCCCGCGGCGGAACGCCTCGATGCAGGGGCCGGCCTGGACGTCCTGCTGGTGGCGTTCAAGTTCCACCAAGGCGGTGGGCTGGGCGGTGATGAACTCCAGCTCACCGGAGCGGTTGATCGACACCCCGGCGCCGTGCAACCTCAGGGCTTCCTGGACGGTGACGGTGAGGTCCTGCAAGGCGTCGGTGATGTCGTACGGCGTGAGCAGCGTCCGCAGGAAACGCGACAGCATGTCAAGCATGACCCGCCCCTTTCCTCAGCGGTGGGGCCACGTTGCGGTGGATCCCGGCGGGTGCTCGGCTCCGAGCAGGTTCTGACTGTAACAACCCGGTGCCGTGGCGGTTAGGGGAACGGCCGGTGCTATCTCACGCCATCCCGTGTCGCTGCCGCGGCCGCGTACTCCGGCTGGCCGTTGCGCGCAGCGGCCGCGAGGTCGCCCTGCGGGGCGCAGGCCTCGAACAGGTGCCACAGGCGGGTCACGTCCAGCAGGAATCGCAGGATCGGGGGCGGGCGGAGTAGTGCCGGCGGCCGGGCGGCGTGGATCACCAGCCGCACCAGGGCACCCAGCCCGCGGGCGTCGATGAACCGCAACTGGGACGCGTCGATGCACACGAGTTGAGGGCTCTCGCGCAACTGGACCACCAGATCGGCGACGTGCCCGTCCACCATGCAGTCCAGTTGCCCGCACAACAGGATCCGGGTGCACCCCGCGCACCGGGACACCTGGATCGCCCCGCCGGAGCGCGTCATCCGGGTGCGCCCGCGGTAGCGCCGGCCAGGTCCCTCGACCGGCGCATCAACTCCCCCGGCGGTTCGGAAGTGGTGGAGATCGTCAGACCGACCTGCACCCGGGCCGGCAGCGCACCTTCCATCCTGCAGGTGCGTTTGAGGCACTGCAGGGCCTGCTCGGCGTAATTGACCAGGTCCGCGACCGAACCATGGACCAGGAGCCGGATGCGAGTCCCCTCCGCTTCGATCCAGTCGCAGCCGGACACCTCCCGGTGCAGCCGCCGGACGGCATCGGATACCGCCGCGGCCCGCACCCACTCGGCGGCGCCGGCGGGTGTGAAATCGAGGCTGGCGCAGATCACACCGATCTTGTGCCCGCCATGGGTATGCAGTTCCCGGCGCAACCGCTGCAGGAACTGCCCATCTCCAACGTTGGTCATGCGATGAGCCAGTTGCGCTCCCCAGTGCGAATCGATACTGCTGCCGGATCTAGGCAGCCGGGTCCGCCGAGGTCTGGGGCGGCGACGTGTGCGGCTTCGCCTGACGTCGTGATGAAAGATTACGTTCCGATAACGGTCGCTGGCAAGAGGGTCTTGGTGGCGGCCTGCGCATCAGGACTCTGGTATGGGCGACGGCGCCGGGACGAGTGGGCGGCGGCGCCGGGACGAGTGCGCGGCGGGCCCGGGCGTGGGCGCACCCCGCATGCGCGCCCGGATGATGTCCGGTAAGAACGAGAGGGATGAGCACACCCCTTGAGGACTACGCCCTGTTGTCGGATCTGCATACCGGGCCGCTGGTCTCACGGGACGGGAGCATCGACTGGCTGTGCCTGCCCCGGTTCGACTCCCCGGCGATGTTCAGCGCGATCCTGGGCGACGCCGACGACGGCCGGTGGCAGCTGTCCGTCGCCGAGGGTGAGGTCATCGAGCGCCGGTACCTTCCGCAGACGTTCGTGCTGGAGACCACCTGGCGCAGCCCCACCGGCAAGGCCCGGGTCACCGACTTCCTGCCCCCCGCCACCAGCCAGGGCGACCTGGTGCGCCGCGTGGAGTGCCTGGAGGGCCGGGTCGCCGTGGAGCACGACCTGCGGCTGCGGTTCGACTACGCTCGGGCCACTCCGTGGACGCGGGAGGTGCGCGGCGAGAGCGGGGAGCGGGCGCTGCTGTCCCTGGCCGGGCCGGACGGCATCCTCATCACCGGCCCGATGCTGCACTGGCCGGAGGACGACGACGGCGCGAACGATCACCCGGGCAGCGCGCCGGCCGAGGGGCGCCGCACACCGAGGTTGGTCGGGCGTTTCGAGCTGTCCGAGGGGGAGACCCTGGACTGGGACCTGACCTGGTTCCCCTCCTACCGGGACATCCCCACTCCGCCGGATGCCGACCAGGCGCTGGCCTCCACCGTGGAGTTCTGGACGGACTGGGCCTCCCAGCTGGAGGAGCTCACCGACCACCGGCCGCACGTGCTGCGGTCCCTGTTGGTGCTGCGCGCCCTGACGCACCTGGACACCGGCGGGATCGTGGCCGCCCCCACCACCTCGCTCCCGGAGTACTTCGGCGGGGAACGCAACTGGGACTACCGCTACACGTGGCTGCGGGACGCCGCCTTCACCATCGAGGCGGCCCTGGCGCACGGACTGACCGAGGGCGCCAAACTCTGGCGCGACTGGCTGCTGCGGGCGGTGGCCGGGGACGTGGATGAGGTCAAGATCATGTACGGGCTGGCCGGGGAGCGGGAACTGACCGAACTGGAACTGGACCACCTGTCCGGCTACGAGGGCTCCCGGCCGGTGCGCGTCGGCAACGGGGCGGCCGACCAGTACCAGGCCGACGTGGTGGGGGAGGTGATGATCGCCCTGCACCAGTTGCGCGAGGCCGGGGTGGGGGAGGACACCTACACCTGGGGTCTGCAGAAGCGGCTGCTGGCCTACTCCGAGCGCAACTTCGATCGCAAGGACCACGGCATCTGGGAGATGCGCGGGGATGAGCACTACTTCACCCACGGCCGGGTGATGATGTGGGCCGCCTTCGACCGGGGTATCCGCGCGGTGGAGGAGCACGGCTACCAGGGCCCGGTGGACCGCTGGCGGGAGTTGCGGGCGGCGCTCGCCGAGGAGATCGAGGAACACGGATTCGACCCGGCCCTGAACTCCTACACCCAGACCTACGACAACACCGAGGTGGACGCCTCCCTGCTGCAACTGCCCCACACCGGTTACCTCGCCTATGACGACCCCCGCATGCTCGGCACCGTGGAGCGCATCGAGCAGGACCTGGTCACGCCTGAGGGGCTGGTCTACCGGTACCGCACCGAGGCCGAGATGGACGGGCTGGCGGGGGAGGAGTATCCGTTCGTGATGTGCACCTTCTGGCTGGTGGAGCAGTACGCCCACAGCGGCCGCCTCGATGAGGCCAAGGAGCTGATGCAGTACATGGTCGGCCAGGCCAGTGACCTGGGCCTGCTGGCCGAGGAGTACGACCCGCACACCGGCCGGCTCGCCGGCAACTTCCCCCAGGCCTTCAGTCACATGGGCCTGATCCGCGCCGCCGATGCGATCCAGGCCGCCGACCAGCACAGGGGGGACCGGTGACGCGTTACGGCTTCCACGCCTCCCACGAGCAGATCTCCCCGCGGCAACTGCTCGCCGACGTCCAGCGCGCCGAGCGGGCCGGTTTCGAGATCGCGATGTGCTCCGACCACTTCGCGCCGTGGTCGCGCCGCCAGGACCACTCCGGGTTCGCCTGGTCCTGGCTCGGGGCGGCCCTGGCCAGCACGCAGATGACCTTCGGCACCGTCTGCGCACCCGGCCAGCGCTACCACCCGGCGATCATCGCCCAGGCCAGCGCCACCCTGGCGCAGATGTTCCCGGGGCGGTTCTGGGTGGCCCTCGGGTCGGGGCAGAACATGAACGAGCACATCACCGGGGACAGGTGGATCGCCAAGGATCAGCGCCAGCAGCGCCTGGAGGAGTCCGCGGCCGTCATCCGGGCGTTGCACGCCGGTGAGGAGGTCTCCCACACCGGTCACGTCGTCGTCGACCGTGCCCGGCTTTACTCCCTGCCCGAGGAACCGCCCGCGCTCATCGCCCCCGCGCTCTCTCCGGGCACCGCAGAGCGGGCGGCCGCCTGGGCCGACGGGCTCATCACGATCAACGACGACGACTCCCTGCGGCAGGTCATCGACGCCTACCGCGGGGCCGGCGGGAGCGGGCCGCTGGCGCTGCAGGTGCATCTGTCGATCGCCGACAGCAAGGAGGAGGCGTGGCAGGTGGCCCGGGACCAGTGGCAGAACCACGCCCTGGCCAAGCCCTTGCAGGACGACCTGCCGTTGCCGGAGTACTTCGACATGGCCGGTCAGCACGTGCCCGACGACGAGATCGCCCGGGCGGTGCTGGTCACCGATTCGGTGGCCGAGCTGGCCGGCCGGCTCACCGCGTACGCGGACCTGGGGTTCGAGGAGATCTACCTGCACCACGTGGCCCAGGACCAGGGGCCGTTCCTGGACCTGGCCGAGGCGGAGCTGCTGCCGGCGCTACGCGCCGGCTGACCGTTTCGAGTGTGGGGCGACTAACCGGCCGGATCCGCGATCACCGCCCCGGGCTGGGCGATACTGGCCGGTGGAATGCCACACACATCTGAATCGCCGCGTCCGCGCCTGCCCCGGGAGATCTGGGTGCTGGCCGGTGCGGCGCTGCTCATCGCCCTGGGTTTCGGCCTGGTGGCCCCGGTGCTGCCGCAGTTCGCCAGCTCGTTCGACGTCTCGGTGGCCGCGGCATCCTTCGTCGTCAGCGCCTTCTCCCTGACCCGGTTGCTGTTCGCCCCGGCCGGGGGTGCGCTCATCACCAGACTGGGTGAGCGGCGCATCTATATGAGCGGCCTGGTGATCGTGGCGGCTTCCTCGCTGGCCACCGCCTTCGCCCAGGACTACACCCAGCTGCTGGTGTTCCGCGGGCTGGGCGGTATCGGCTCGACGATGTTCACCGTCTCGGCGATGGGGCTGATCGTGCGTCTGGCCCCGCCGACCGCCCGCGGCCGGGCCTCCTCGACCTATGCCACCGCGTTCCTGATCGGGAACATCGCCGGTCCGGTGGTCGGCGGGCTGCTCGGCGAGTTCGGGCTGCGGGTGCCGTTCGTGGTGTACGCGGTGATGCTCATGGCCGCCGTGGCGGTGGTGTGGCGGATGCTGCCGGCCACCGGGGCGGGCTCGGCCCGGGCGGCCGATGAGGACCCGCCGATGGGGTTCAGTGAGGCCCTGCGCCACAGCGCCTTCCGGGCGGCGCTCGGCTCGGCGTTCGCCAACGGGTGGGCGAACTTCGGGGTGCGGGTGGCCCTCATCCCGCTGTTCACCGCCGCGACCCTGACCGAGGGCCCGTGGACCGCCGGAGCGGCGTTGGCGGTGTTCGCGGTGGGTAACGCCGTGGCGCTGAACGTGGCCGGCTCACAGTCGGACCGGGTGGGACGCAAACCGATCATCCTCATCGGGTTGGCGGTCAGCGGCACCTTCACCGCGATCCTTGGTCTTACCGGCACCCTGGTGCTGATCCTGGTGGTCTCGGCGCTGGCCGGTGTGGGCGCGGGGCTGCTCAACCCCGCCCAGCAGGCGACGGTCGCCGATGTGGTGGGCAACCAGCGCAGCGGCGGGAAGGTGCTCGCCGGGTTCCAGATGGCCCAGGACACCGGCGCGATCATCGGCCCGGTGGCCGCCGGGGCGCTCGCGGACGCGTTCGGGTTCCATGTCGCCTTCGGGCTGTCCGGGCTGATCGTCCTGCTGGCCGGGGTGGGGTGGTTGTTCGCCCGCGAGCCGATGCACCGCGGCGCGGCGGGGAACTAGCGGCGGGGCGCGGCTCAGCCGGAGGCCGGTGCGAACCGCAGTTCGGTGTCCGGGCCGGTGAGCACCAGTTCCTCGGCGTCGGTGCGCACGTCGGTGATGTGTGACAGCCCCTCCAGGAACAGCGCCTCCTGCGCCATCACCTCCGGCGGGTCGCAGGCCATCATGGTGCTGAAGAACTCCGTGGGCCACGCCCCGTCGTCGCCGCCGCCATCGCCGTCGTCGGGGTCGTCGCCCTCGGCGGTGCCGAACTGGTTGCAGCCGGCGTGCCCGGACACCTCCCGCCCGTGCACGGTGAGCGTCGGTTCGTATCCCGCCACGATCTCGATCGGACCCGCGGGGACGTGCCCGGAGACCAGTACCCAGTCCCCGTCGGCCTGCGGGTGCGCGGAGCCGGGAGTACAGGCGGCCAGCACGAGCAGTGCGGCCGCGATGACCGCGATGCGCCGTCCGCCGGCACGGCGGCGGCGCCCCTCACCCCTGGTGCATCGCGAGACGTAGGGCCCGCGTCGTCGCTGCGCCGTCATCGTCCCCTCCTGCTCCCCGGCCCCGGGCCGGTGCACTTACCTGCGGGTGCGTACCGCAGTTGGAAGTGCGTACTTCCGCCCACTCTAGAGGTGCGGTGACGATGACGTCATGAACATACGTGGATACACCGTGCTGGGTATGGAGCCATGGGCCGGGATGATGCTCAGGCCGCCGGGCGCACCGAGCCGGTGAACGTGACCCGGCCGTTGCGCTGCCGCCAGCCGGCGTAGTCGTAGCCGCCGGTCTCCCGGCGGCGCAGACCGAAGCCCACGCTGGAGGGCAGCAGCACCGGCTTGGCGAACTCCACGTCCCAGGTGAACGCCGGCCCCCGGGCGGTGCCCACCGCGGCCAGCGCACGGGCGGCGGTGTACATCCCGTGTGCGATCGGCCGCGGGAACCCGAACGCCCGGGCGCCCAGCGCCGAGGTGTGGATCGGGTTGCGGTCCCCCGAGATCGCCGCGTACCGGCGGGCGGTGTGCTTGTCCACGTCCCACACCGCGGTCTGCTCGGGCATCTGCCCGCCCTCGCGGCTACGGGAGGCGGACGCTTCCGCGGAAGCGCGGGAGTCGCCGTCGTCGGTTTCGATGAGGGCCAGCCCCGGCAGTGTGGTGCCCTTCGCCAGGTACGTGGAGACACCGCGCCAGGCCACCTCCGGTCCTTCCTGCCCGGCGACCTCCACCACCAGGTCCACCTGGGTCCCGGACCGGTGCGCGCGCAGTCCCTCGGCCCACGCCCGGACCCGCAGCACGTCCCCGGCGTGCAACTGGTGGTGCTGCTGGACCCGATTGGCCACGTGCACCATGCCCAGCACGGGCAGCGGGAAGTCGGGACGCACCATCACGGCCATCGCCAGCGGGAAGGCGATCACGTGCACGTACCCGGCGGGCAGGTCATCGGTGCCCGGTTCACCGAGCAGCCGCTGATAGTCCCCCAGGTGCGCCGCGTCCACCGGGACCTCCTCCACCGCGTACCGGACCGCGGGCAACTGCGTGGACTGCGGTGTGCGGGCCAGCATCGCCGGTGCGGCCGCCCTGGCGGTGCGGCCCAGGGCCTTGCCATACAGCCCCGCCAGGGAGGGCACCTGCTCCAGGATGTGGGTACGCATCAGGCGCCCACCATGTGCTGCCCGCACACCCGCAACGTCTGACCGTTGATCCCCGCCGATTGCGGTGAGGCCAGGAAGGAGATGGCCTCGGCCACGTCCACCGGTAGCCCGCCCTGCTGCAGGGAGTTCAGCCGCCGCGCCACCTGCCGCCGGGCCGCCGGGATCTTGCCGGTCATCTCGGTCTCGATGAACCCGGGGGCCACCGCGTTCGCGGTCCCGCCCTGCTGCGCCACCTGCGGCGCCAGGGCCCGGACCAGCCCGATCACGCCGGCCTTGGAGAAGGCGTAGTTCGTCTGCCCGCGGTTCCCGGCGATGCCGGAGGTGGAGGACAACGTGATGATCCGCAGGCCCTCCGGGGACAGTTCCGGGGTGGCCAGCAGCGCTTCGTTCAAGGCGATCTGGGCGTTGAGGTTCACGTCGATCACCGCCTGCCACTGCTCGGGCTTCATGTTCGCGAGCAACTTGTCCCGGGTGATGCCGGCGTTGTGCACCACCACGTCGAGGCGGCCGAAACGTTGCCGGATCCGGTCGATCAGTCGCTGCGGCGCCTCGGGGGAGGTGATGTCGGCCTGGATGGCCAGGCCGTGGACCTGGTTCATCACCCGAGCCAGGGATTCACCGGCGGCCGGGACGTCGACCCCCACCACCGTGGCGCCTTCGCGGTGCAGCACCCGGGCGATCTGCGCGCCGATCCCGCGGGCCGCGCCGGTGACCATGGCGACCTTGCCGGTCAGCGGCGCGGTCCAGTCCTCCGGCAGGCTACCGGTGGCATCGCCCACCTCGATCGGTTGACCGGAGACGAACGCCGAACGCGCCGAGAGCAGGAACCGCAGCGCGCCGACGGCGGCCGGTGAGGTCACCTCGGCCTGCTCGCGAAGCACGACGGCGTTGCCGGTGGCTCCGTAGCGCAGTTCCTTGGCCAGGGAGCGCCACAGCCCCTCGATCCCCGCCCGGGCGGCGGCCTGGGCGGGGGAGGCAGCGTCCGTCGCGGCCCGGGTCACCACGACCACCCGGCCGCTGGGGCCGAGGGACCGCAGCAGCGAGGCCGCCTCGGTGACCACCGGTGCCGCCTGGTCGGGTGTGTCGATCTGCGTCAGCACGAGCACCAGGGCACCGATCCGTCCCTCCCGGATGGTGCGGCGCACGTCCAGGTCCCAGTCCAGGGCGGTAGCGGCCACGGCGTCGGCGTCCGCCCCCTCGCCGAGCACCACCACGGGCCCGGGCACCAACGGGTGGTCCACCGAGGAGGGGTTCGTGCGGCGCAGCCGGGCCGGCCGGGGCAGGCCTAGTTGCTGGGCGAGTTTCTTGGTGAAGCCGGAGTTCACCAGTTCCAGGTACTTATCGCTCACGCCGCCTCCAGGATCATCGCCACGGCCTGCCCGCCGGCCGCGCACACCGAGATCAGCCCGCGGACCGGCTCATCGCCGCCGTGCTGCTCCTTGTGCTGGGCCAGCAGGGCGGCCAACGTGCCCACGATCCGGGCGCCGGTGGCCGCGAACGGGTGGCCGGCGGCGAGTGAGGAGCCGGTGACGTTGAGCCGGTCGTAGTCCAGTTCACCCGGGCTGGGCACGCCCACCCGCTCGGCGCAGAACTCCTCATCGGCCCACGCCGCGGCCGTGGTCAGCACCACGGAGGCGAAGGCCTCGTGGATCTCCACGAAGGTGAAGTCGTCCAGCGTCAACCCGTTCCGGTGCAGCAGCCGGGGCACGGCGTAGGCCCCGCCCATCAGCAGTCCGTCGGTACCGCGGGCGAAGTCCACGCTGGCGGCTTCGGTGTCCACCACGTGTGCGAGCACCGGCAGGCCCCGTTCCTGGGCCCATTGCGGCGTGCCCAGCAGCACGCTGGCGGCGCCGTCGGACAGGGGTGTGGAGTTCCCGGCCGTCATCGAGGCCGACGCGCCGTGCTCGCCCTTGGTGCCGAACACCGGCTTGAGGGTGGCCAGTTTCTCCGCGGAGGTGTCCTCCCGCAGGCTCTCATCGCGCACCAGTCCCCGGTACGGGGTGAGCAGGTCGTCGAAGAAGCCGTCGGAGTAGGCCTTCGCCAGGTTCTGGTGGGAGGCCAGGGCCACCTCGTCCTGGGCCTCGCGGGTGATGTCCCACTGCCTGGTGGTGATCGCCTGATGCTCTCCCATGGACAGCCCGGTGCGCGGTTCGTTCACGTTCGGTGCCACCGGGGCCAGATCGGAGGGCCGGAGCTGGCCGACGAGCTTGAGGCGCTGCGGCACGGTCTTGGCCCGGGACAGGCGCAGCAACGTCTTGCGCAGCCGGTCACTGACCACGATCGGGGCGTCAGAGGTGGAGTCCACCCCGGCGGCGATCCCGGAGGTGATCTGGCCCAGTCTGATCTTGTTCGCCACCACGTTCACGGCCTCCACGCTGGTGGCGCAGGCGCGCTGGATGTCCACGGCCGGGGTCTGCGGCGACAGGGCCGTGCCCAGCACCGCCTCCCGGGTGAGGTTGAAGTCGCGGGAGTGCTTCAGCACCGCGCCGCCCACCACGTCGCCCAGGCGCTCGCCCTGCAACTGGTGCCGGGCGATCAAGCCGGACAGCGCGGCGGTGAGCATGTCCTGGTTGGTGGCCTCGGCGTAGGCGCCGCCGGCCTTGCCGAACGGGATGCGGTTGGAGCCGATGATGGCGGCCCGGGGCTGATCGGGTGCCTTCCCGCGGTTCGCGGCCGAGCCGGAGGTGGCGCGCTCGCGGCCGCCGCTGTTGCGCCGCCGCCCGGATTCCTCGGCGGCGGGCTTGTCGCCGTCGGACTTCCCGTTGGTGGCCTTGCCGCTGGTGGTGTTCCGGGGCTGTTGTGCCATGACGTTCCTCTGCGTGCTCAGGATGATGCAAAATATGTCCAGTACCCACAGTACCTGATACCGTCAGTAGCGTGAGTGACGTCACTGTACCCAGGGGCGGTTCGGACCTGCCAGCCGAACCGGACGGCCGGTCCACCCGTTGGCACCAGCACCGGCGCCAGCGGCACCGCGACCTGTGCCACAGCGCCCGCCGGGCCGTGCACCATCAGGGTCCGGACCTGTCGATGGACGAGATGGCCTCGGCGATGGGGACGTCGAAGTCGATCGTGTACCGGTACTTCCGCGACAAGGCCGGATTGCAGGCCGCCGTCGGAGAGATGGTGCTGGCGGAGATGAGCCAGGCGTTCATCGCCGCGGTGGAGGGCGACGGGCCGCCCCGGGACCGGCTCCGGGCGATGGTGGAGGTGTACGTCTCCATGATCGCCAGGTCCCCGAACGTGTACCAGTTCGTCACGCGGATCGAGCAGGCCGGGGCGATCTCTTCGTTCGTCACCCAGGTCCAGCGCTACCTGGCCCGGTTGCTGCGCCAGGTGCTCGCCGAATCCGGGGCGGACCTGCGGTACGCGATGCCGTGGTCCGCGGGCGTGGTCGGCTTCGTGCGCGGGATCGGCGAGCAGTGGCTCACCGCGGACCCGCAGCAGCGACTGGAGCCCGAGGCGCTCATCGACGCCATCACCACCTGGCTGTGGACCGGCGCCAGCACGGGCCTGCCCCACTTCCACCCCGCCGGAGCCCAGGCCGGCGAGGCCCACCCAACCGTGCCAACGACTTTGGAGAACTGATGCCCAGAACCGACCGCCAACACCCGTCCGGGTCCGCGGCGACGACCCCCACCGTGGACGTCCCCGCGCTCGCCGATCTCCTCGATGGCCGCTGGAAGGACTACCGGCGCCAGATCCGCGAGTTGTACACCGACGAGCGCTTCGCCCGCATCCCCGACCTCAGCCGCGCCGAACAGCGCCAGCGCACGCTGGACCAGTGCCGGGCGCTGGTGGATACCGGCATGGTGCGCCGGGGCTTTCCCGGACCGGATGGGCAACCCCCGGTCCCGGGCGGCAACGTCGCCGGCTTCGAGGAACTCGTGGTGCACGATCCGTCGCTGCAGATCAAGGCGGGGGTGCAATGGGGCCTGTTCGGCTCAGCGGTGCTGCACCTGGGCACCGAGCGGCACCACGCCGACCTGCTGCCGGCGATCGTGGACCTGCGGGTCCCCGGTAGTTTCGCGATGACTGAGACCGGCCACGGTTCGGACGTGGCCGCGATCGCCACCACCGCCACCTACGACCCGGACACCGAGGAGTTCATCATCCACACCCCCTTCGAGGCGGCGTGGAAGAACTACATCGGCAACGCCGCGGAGCACGGGGTGGCCGCGGTGGTGTTCGCCCAGCTCATCACCAAGGGCGTCAACCACGGTGTGCACGCCTTCTACGTCCCCCTGCGCCACGTGCACCCCGACGGCAGCGCCGGGGACTTCCTCCCGGGTGTCTCCGGCAAGGACAACGGCCCCAAGGGCGGGTTGAACGGGGTGGACAACGGCATGCTCGCCTTCGACCAGGTGCGCATCCCGCGGCAGAACCTGCTCAACCGGTACGGCGACGTACGCGCGGACGGCACCTACTCCTCCCCGATCGACAGTCCCGGACGGCGGTTCTTCACCATGCTCGGCACCCTGGTGCAGGGGCGGGTGTCCCTGGCCGGCTCCTCCACCGTCGCGGCCAAGATGGCCCTGGCCACCGCGATCCGGTACGCCGAACAGCGCCGGCAGTTCACCGGGCCCGATGAGCACGACGAGGTGACCCTGCTGGACTACCAGCGGCACCAGCGCCGGCTGCTCCCGCGCCTGGCCCGGGTGTACGCCGCGCAGTTCACCCACCACCAGCTCTCCGACCGGTTCCACCAGATCTTCTCCGGCGAGCACGACACCGACGCCGACCGGCAGGACTTGGAGACGCTCGCGGCGGCCGCCAAACCGCTGTCCACCTGGCTGGCGCTGGACGTGCTGCAGGAAGCGCGGGAGGCCTGCGGCGGCGCCGGGTTCATGGCCGAGAACCGGCTCACCGGGTTGCGCGCCGACTTCGACGTGTACGTGACGTTCGAGGGCGACAACAACGTGCTGCTGCAACTGGTCGGCAAGCGCCTGCTCACCGACTTCGGCCGGGAGATGGCCAAGATGAACGTCGCCGGCGCCGTGCGGTACGTGGCCGACCAGGCCGCCGACATGACGATGCATCGCACCCCGCTGCGGCGGGTGCAGCAGTCGATCCGGGACTGGGGCTCCAAGGCCCGTTCGGCCACCGAACTACGCGACACCGAGGTGCAACGGGAACTGCTGGAGGACCGGGTGGAGTCACTCGTGGAGCAGGTGGCGATGGCCCTGAAGGACAGCCGCGACGCCGATGCGGCCACCGCGTTCGAGATGTTCAACGACCACCAGCACCAACTCATCGAGGCCGCCAAGGCCCACGGAGAACTCCTGCAGTGGGAGGCCTTCACCGAGGCGCTCGACCAGATCCGCGACCCCGGCACGAAGAAGGTGCTCACCTGGTTGCGGGACCTGTTCGGCCTGACCCTGATCGAGGAGAACCTGGACTGGTACCTGCTCAACGGCCGGCTGTCCACCCAGCGGGCACGCACGGTGACCTCCTACATCAACCGGTTACTGCCCCGGTTGCGGGTGCACGCCCGGGACCTGGTGGAGGCCTTCGGATACTCCCCGGAGATGATCGGCGCCCCGATCGGAACCGACGCCGAGGGCCGGCGCCAGGACGAGGCGCGTGCCTATTACCGCGCCCAGCGCGCCAGCGGCACCGAGCCGGTCGCGGAGAAGCACCTGCCGCGCGGATCGGTGACGGACTCCGAACTGACCACCGCCTGAGCGCGGTCCGGCGGCCGGCCGGGGCCGCCACCCGCTCCGCGGGCCCAACCGTCGCAGCGCGAAGTCAGCATTAGTCGGGCCAAACCGCGCGCGGAGCCGACCAAGGCTGGCTTCGCCGCCCGCGCGCGG
>CALKWS010000323.1 GCA_938004115.1 uncultured Ruaniaceae bacterium | reverse complement strand
TCACCGGGAACATGCTCGATGAACGGCTGGGCAAGATCCACTTCTGGATGCTGTTCATCAGTTTCCAGGGCACCTTCATGATCCAGCACTGGCTGGGCGTCATGGGGATGCAACGACGGATCCCGGACTACCTCCCGGAGCCGGACTTCGTGTGGATGAACCAACTCTCCACGATCTCCTCGATCGTGCTGGCGCTGTCGACACTGCCGTTCCTCTACAACGTCTACAAGACCTGGCGCACCGCACCCCAGGTGACCGTCGATGACCCGTGGGGCCACGGGGCGTCCCTGGAGTGGGCCACGTCCTGCCCGCCGCCGCGGCACAACTTCGTCTCCCTGCCGCGGATCCGTTCGGAGCGGCCGGCATTCGAGTTGCACCACCCGGATGTGGCCACTCTCGACTACATCGAGCCGGACCCGAGCGTGTTGGAGAAGGTCTACGGCGATGCGGAAGCCTCCGGTGAGACCGGCGTGCGTGGAGGGGAAGAACGGTGACCGATACCTACACCGGTACACAGGAATCGCAGCCGGAGGAATCCGGTAAGACGCGGCGTCCGATGAGCGTCGAGATGTGGTCCTTCCTGGGCCTGGCCGGGTTCTTCATCCCCGTCACCGTGCTCTACGCCGTCTGGTCGGACTTCGAGCCCGTGGGCACCACGGCCCTGCTGTTGTTGGTGGGGATGTGGGGAATGGTGGGCTTCTTCCTCTCGTTGCAGAGCCGGAAGGTGGACCCCAGGCCGGAGGACGATCCCGCGGCACGCATCGAGGACCACCCGACCAACGATTACGGGTTCTTCGCCCCGTTCAGTTGGTGGCCGTTCGTGCTCGGGATCGCCGTGACGTTGGTCTTCCTCGGCCTTGCCGCCGGCTGGTGGATCTTCGGGCTCGGACTAGCGCTGGCCGTCGTCGGGGTCGTCGGCCACGCATTCGAGTTCAACCGCGGCCCGCACGCCCACTGACGGCGGCCGCGCGAGCCGCTGCTGCAACGAGCCGAACCGGGGCCACGCCCCTCTGCAGTCAATGCAGGGGACCGTGGCCCCGGTTTGCGTCGTGCCCGGCTAGTGCCGGCTCCGCTGGAAGGCGCCCGGATACCGCACAGGACTCATACCGCGCCGGAGCTGATGTCGCTGTGGACGGGTGCCGGAAACATCGATTCGCGTTAGGGCGTGAGTTCCTCAGGACGGTGGTGGGGAAGTGTCTGGCGAGCGTCAGTGTCGGCTCTATCTGCGGTCAGGCAGGGTGACTACGGGCGTACATGCGTAATTGACTAACGGCGCACGGACGAGCGGCCACCACTGCCTACCTGCCTGCCTACCTGCCTGCGTGCATCATTGATGACTCGCACAACGGCTCGCGCGATGACGTGCCAGCGGCCGGGCTTGCGCGCCGCGGTACCCGCAGGACGACCGACACGGACGCTCCCCACCACGCAGTGGACGCCCGGACATGACAAGGGCCGCCATCCCCGCTCGGGGGAGGCGGCCCTCGTGGATTGTCTGCGCAGCGCTATCCGGTCGCGTACGCGCGCGACGCAGTGCGCCTAGCGAGCCGGGTCGTCAGGCGATCAGGCCCGCGCTGTTGGCCTTGGCGCGTTCCAGGCGCGCCGCCACGTCCTGCCAGTTCACAATGTTCCAGAACGCCTTGACGTAGTCCGCCTTGACATTCAGGTAGTCGAGGTAGAAGGCGTGCTCCCACATGTCGAGCTGGAGCAGGGGCGTGATACCCACGGGGATGTTGCCCTGCTGATCGAACAACTGGAAGATCAACGCGCGCTGCCCCAGGTTGTCCCAGCCGAGGATCGACCAACCCGAGCCCTGGATACCCGTGGCGTTCTCCGAGAAGTGCTTCTTGAAGCCCTCGAAGGAGCCGAACTGGTCCTTGAGGAACTCGGCGAGTTCACCCTCTGGTTCACCGCCGCCCTCGGGGGAGAGGTTCTGCCAGAAGACCGAGTGGTTGATGTGGCCACCGAGGTTGAACGCCAGGTTCTTCTCCAGCATGTTCACCGCCGAGAGGTCGCCGGACTCGCGAGCCTCGGCCATCTTCTCCAGTGCGGTGTTCGCCCCGGCGACATAGGTCGCGTGGTGCTTGCTGTGGTGCAGCTCCATGATCTTGCCGGAGATGTGGGGTTCCAGAGCGGAGTAGTCGTAGGGCAACTCAGGAAGCGTGTATTGCGCCATGAAGTACCTCCAGTATCGAGTGGTGCGGTGGTTCCGCACCGGGTTGGTGTCACCGCGACCGTTCCGCGCAGGTCGGGCCGTGGTCCACCTACCACCGTAGTACGTGGGGGTGGGGTCCGCAGCGAGGCGCGGGCGGGGCGCCCCGGGGCGACATGGAACGGGCCGGGCGCGGGCGCTGGAGAGCGCCCGGGCCCGGCCCGTCACGGAACTTCGGTGCGTCAGTCGGTCATCGGCCGGGTGTCCCCGGTGCGGCCGTCGCCGGCAGAGCCATGGGAGGAACCCTGCGGGGCGTCCGGTTCCGAGGGGGCGCCTACGCTGACCCGTTCGGCAGACTCCTCCACCTGTTCGCTCGCGATCTCCTGGGCCTCGATCGCCTCGTGCGCCCCGTCGCGTTGCGCTGCCGCCAGTTCCGCGGGCGTCACCGGCTCCACCCGATCCTCGTAGAAGAACCGGGAGAGGGCCTGACGCATGCGGTCGCGGCGGTAGCCGGGCCGGCGCACGCCGGAGGAGTCCTCGGGCGGCTCGATCTCCAAGGGACGTTTGGACTCGTAGCCGACCAGCACCCAGCGTTCGTGCTCGTCCAGCGGCGTGTGCACCTCCACGTACTCCCCGGAGGCGAAGCGGACGATCCGACCGCTCTCATGGCCATGGAGGACCAGATCACGGTCCTTGCGCTGCAACGCGATGCAGAGCCGCTTGGTGATCATGAAGGCCGCCACCGGCGCCACGAAGAACGCCACCCGGAGCACGTGGGTGATGGCATTCAGGCTCAGCTCGAAGTGCGTGGCGATGAGGTCGTTGGCACCGGCGAAGTTGAGCACCATGAACGCGGTGATGAACGCGACGCCCAGACCGGTGCGCACGGGCACGTTCCGGGGCCGGTCCAGCACGTGGTGTTCGCGGGTGTCCTTGGTGACCAACTTCTCGATGAAGGGGTAGGCGCCGAAGAACACGAACAGGATGCCCGGGAGGATCAACCCGGGAATCAGGATGTTCAGCGGGATGAGGAAGCCGAAGATGTCGAGTTCCCACACCCCGGGCATCAGCCGCAGCGAACCCTCGAGGAACAGCATGTACCAGTCCGGTTGGGCACCGGCGTTGACCAGCGACGGGTCGTAGGGTCCGTAGTTCCACACCGCGTTGATACCCATCGTGGCCGCCATGAGGGCGATGAAGCCGAACACGATGAAGAAGAATCCGCCGGCCTTGGCCATGTAGACCGGGAACAACGGGTAGCCGACCACGTTCTTGTCGGTACGGCCCGGGCCCGGGTACTGGGTGTGCTTGTGCCAGAACACCAGGAACAGGTGCACGGCCACGAGCGCAAGGATGATCCCGGGGATCACCAGGATGTGCAGCGTGAACATCCTCGGAATGATGTCGGTGCCCGGGAACTCACCGCCGAACACCAGCATCGACAGGTACGCACCGAGGATCGGGATACCCCGGGCCACACCCTCCAGGATGCGCAGCCCGTTACCGGAGAGCACATCGTCCGGCAGGGAGTAGCCGGTTAGGCCGGCCACCAGTCCGAGCACCAACAGGGTGAACCCGATCAGGTAGTTGATCTCCCGCGGCTTGCGGAACGCGCCGGTGAAGAACACTCGGAGCATGTGCACCACGATCGCGGCCATGAACAGCAGCGCAGCCCAGTGGTGGATCTGGCGCATGAGCAGCCCGCCGCGTACGTGGAACGACATGTACGTGGTGGAGGCCATAGCCTCGGACATGTACACGCCCTGCATCGTCTCCGGCAGGGCGTCCTCGGGGTAGTACACGTGCGCCATCGAGGGCACGAAGTGCATGGTGAGGAAGATGCCGGAGATGATCAGCACGATGAAACTGTAGAGCGCGATCTCACCGAGCAAAAACGACCAGTGGTCGGGGAACAGTTTGCGCGCGAGGCCCTTGACGGCCTTCGCGGTACCGAGCCTGGTGTCGAGCAGGTCTGCGGTGGACTCCCCCCGGGACTTCTTCTTGGCAACGCCGACTGGCGCGTCGGTGGCGCTCATACTCGATCACGCTCCCAATAACTTGGGCCGATGGGTTCGGGGAAGTCGTCCGCCGCGTACAGGTATCCCTCGTCGTCGACCGCGATCGGCAGTTGCGGCAACGGGCGGGTAGCCGGACCGAACACCACCTTGGCCTGGTCGGTGATGTCGAAGGTGGACTGATGGCAGGGGCAGAGCACGTGGTGGGTCTGCCGTTCGTACAGGGCGACGGGGCAACCCACGTGGGTGCAGATCTTGGAGTACGCCACGATGCCGTCGTAGGACCAGTCGCGGCGTTCCTCGGGCTCCTTCAATTCGCGCGGGTCCACGCGGATCAGGATCGTCACCGCCTTGGCCTTCTCGTCGAGGTAGTTCTCGTACTCCTCCTCGAGCCGATATGGCATCACGTGCACGATCGAGCCCTCGGTGATGTCCGCCGCACGGATGCGGCCGCCACCCGGGTCGTGGGCGAGGTACACGTACTCGGTCTGCCCGTCGTCATTGGTGCGCGGTGCCCACGCGGTGCGACGGAACCGGTCGATGTTCCAGTCCCCGCCCAGACCGCCGATGAACGGCACCAGGAAGGTCAGCGGTGCGAGCAGCACAGCGCCCGCGAGTGTGCCCTTCAGCAGGGGCCGGCGACCGATATTGGCATCCTTGATGCCGTCGCGGATCATGTCCGCCGCCGTCGCGCGAGTCTGCTCGTCGCTCTGCAGATCGTGCCGGTCCTCGGTGCGTTCGACGTCGGACATCAAGGTCTTGGCCCAGTGGATCGCCCCGACGCCGACTCCGAGCATGCCCAGACCCAGCCCGAGGCCCAGGCTCAGGTGTGACAGCCGGATCGAACCCAGGTCCGGCTGGTCCACGGGGAAGGCGTAGAAGCCCACCACGCCGCCCACGGTGGCCAGGATGGAGATCAGGAAGATGATCGCCACCTGCCACTCGGCGCGCTTGGCCGCGACCGGGTCCTTGTCGGACAGCCGCTCGCGGTGCGGTTCCAGGCCGGGGTTCTCGAACTTCTCCGGGAGCCCGTCAC
>CALKWS010000322.1 GCA_938004115.1 uncultured Ruaniaceae bacterium | reverse complement strand
TGCGGGTACAGCGCGTAGTTCTGGAACACCATCGCGATGTCCCGGTCCTTGGGCTGCACGTCGGTGACGTCCCGGTCGCCGATGAGGATCCGGCCGGAGTTGACGTCCTCCAGCCCGGCGAGCATCCGCAGGGAGGTGGACTTCCCGCAGCCGGAGGGTCCGACGAGGACGAGGAACTCGCCGTCCTCGATCTCTAGGTTGAGCGAGTCCACTGCGGGACGCTCGGTGCCCGGGTAGGTCCGGGTCGCGTGGTCGTAGGTGACCGTTGCCATTTTTCTTGTTTCCCTTCACCGGCAGGTACGTGCCGGACGATCCGTTGTGAAGAGTGTCAGAGTGTCACCGCTGACACGGCCGGTGATCCTCACCGTCCGATGTCATTGTGACACACGCCCGGAACGGTCAGGTGCGCAGGTCGGCCAGGTCGTGCAGGAGCGCGGCGATCGCCTGCTCATCGGCGACCCGCACGGTGGCGGCCGACGGCGCGTCCCCGACCTTGACGCCGAGGTCGCCTTCGCCCAGGGTGCTCAGCACGGTCTCGTCGGTCACGTCGTCCCCGGCGAAGAACACTGCCACCGGTTGCCCGTCGAGCTCGGTGCGCAGCCGGTGCCGCAACGTGGCCACCGCCGCCCCCTTGGTGGCGTTCACCACCGGGATCTCCACCACCTGGTTCCCCGGCTGGGCGAAGGTGCCCGGCCAGCTTCCCGGTCCCGCCATCGCCAGCGCCAGGGCGCGTTCGGCCGCGGCGGCCTCGGCCACGGGGCGGGTGTGCAGTGCCGCGGCCGCCGGCTTGTGCTCCACCCACGCACCCTCGAACTCCGGGTCGGCGGCGATCTCCTCCAGCGCCGCGGTGACCCGGTCCAGCAGGGTGCGCTGCTCGTCGGTCAGGTCGAAGGGCACCATCTCCACCGTGCCCTCGGCGGTGACCTCCGCCGTCTGGGCGCCGTGGCTGCCCACCAGCCAGGTGCCGGGCGGTGGGTCGGCCAGGGCGCCCAGGTCCTGGGCCGGCCGGCCGGACACCAGTGCGAGTTGCACCCCGCGGGCGCCGGCCAGGCGGTGCAGGGCCCGGGCGGCCTGCGGCGTGGGCCGGGACTGGGCGGGATCCTCGATCAGCGGGGCGAGCACCCCGTCGAAGTCCAGGGCCACCAGGATGTGCTCGGCGCGGGCGAAATCGGCCAGGCGCCGGGCCAACTGCGCCGCCGGGGTGGGCTCGCGGGCCGCACCGGCCGCGGAGGCGGCATCCGAGGGTTCGGGTGCGGCGCCCGGTTCGTCCGCTGCGGGACGCATCAGCGGTCCTGCGTCACGGACTGCAGCGTGTCCAGGAACCGCCGCGCCCAGGCGTTCACATCGTTGTCCATCACGCGCTTACGCAGGGCACGCATCCGCCGTCGGCCCTCCCGCGGGGGCATCTCGATGGCGCGCATGATCGCCGACTTCGAGCCGTCGATGTCGTGGGGATTGATCAGCAGCGCCTGGGTGAGTTCCCCGGCGGCCCCGGTGAACTCACTGAGCACCAGCGCTCCGCCCAGGTCGTGCCGGGCGGCCACGTACTCCTTGGCCACCAGGTTCATCCCGTCCCGCAGGGAGGTCACCAGCATCACGTCCGCGGCCAGGTAGAGCGCGGCCATCTCCTCCACCGGGTAGGAGTGATGCAGGTAGTAGATCGCGGCGCCGGCCAGGGTGCCGAACTCACCGTTGATGCGCCCGACGGTCTCCTCGATCTGGTGGCGCAGTTCCTGGTACTGCTCCACCCGCTCCCGGCTGGGGCTGGCCACCTGCACCAGCACCGTGTCCGGGACGGTGACCCGCCCCTCCTTGAGCAGTTCCTCGAAGATCTTCAGCCGGTGCCGGATGCCCTTGGTGTAGTCCAACCGGTCCACCCCGAGCATCATCACCTCCGGGTCGCCCAGCTCGGTGCGGATCTCCCGCGCCCGGGCCTGGACGGACTCGGTGCGGGCGAGGGCCTCGAACTGCTCCGAATCGATGGAGATCGGGAACGCCGCGGCCCGAACCTCCCGGGAGTCCCCGGTGTCCGCGCCGTACCCGGCCTCGGCGCGCGGGTCCACCACGACCACGTTTCCCCGGGTGCTGTGCGGGCTGAACCGGCGCACCGCGCGCAGGAAGTTGGCCGCGTCCCCGTTGCGCTGGAAGCCCACCAGGTCCGCACCCAGCAGGCCGGCGATGATCTCCGAGCGCCAGGTCATCTGCGCGAACAACTCCACCGGCGGGAAGGGGATGTGGTTGAAGAACCCGATCCGCAGGTCCGGGCGCAACTCGCGCAGCATCGAAGGCACGAGCTGGAGCTGGTAGTCCTGCACCCACACCACCGCGCCCTGGGCCGCTGCGCGGGCGGTCTCCTCGGCGAAGCGCCGGTTCACCTCCCGGTAGGTGTTCCACCAGTGCCGGTGGTACTCCGGGGGGACGATCACGTCGTGGTACAGCGGCCAGAGGGTGGCGTTGGAGAAGCCCTCGTAGTAGTCGGCCAGTTCCTCCTGGCTGAGCCGGATGGGGTGCAACTGGATCCCGTCGGCCTCGAAGGGGCCCAGATCCTGGTCCGCGGCTCCGGGCCAGCCCACCCATGCCCCGCCGCTGGTCCGCATCATCGGCGCCAGCGCGGTCACCAACCCGCCGGGGGACCGGGTCCACTGCACCTGCCCGTCGGCGTCGAGGGAGGCATCAACCGGCAGCCGGTTGGCGACGACGACGAAGTCGTGACTCCCGCCCTGGGTACCGGATGTTGACGAACTGCGGGCCATTGTTCTCCAGTGCTAGGTCGGATCTGTTGACTTTTTCGTTACCTTATCCGGCGGCCCTCGGCCATGCATTCGGCCGGTCCGGCGCGGATCGGCCCGAAGCCGGCGACGGCGGCGGGTAATCGCCGCGGCCGGGGGTACGTTGACGGGTATGGAAACGCGCCCGGACCAGATGCCGGCCCGCCGGGAGGTGGGCGGGTACCGGCTGCTCGACGTGCTCGGGTCGGGCGGGATGGGCACGGTGTATGAGGCGCTCGACGGCGAGGGCCGTGCGGTTGCGTTGAAGTTACTGCACCCGGGGATCAGCGCCGACCCCTCCGCGCGGGCCCGGCTACAGCGGGAGATCGCCGCGCTGCACCGGGTGCGCGGACCGCACGTGGCCCGGGTGCTGGACGCCGAATCGGAGTCCCCGGAGGCGTTCATCGTCACCGAACTGGTCGACGGTCAGTCCCTGGATCAGTCCGTGCACGAACACGGTCCGCTGGACGAGGTGGAGTTGGCCGACCTTGCCGACGGGTTGGCCGATGCGCTGGAGGCGATCCACGCCGCCGGCGTGGTGCACCGGGATCTGAAGCCGGGCAACGTGATGCTCACCGATTCCGGGCCGGTGGTGATCGACTTCGGTATCTCGCAACTGGCCGACGACGCCCGGCTCACCCAGACCGGGCTGGTCACCGGCACCCCCGGGTACGTCGATCCGGCGGTGATGCGCGGTGCGGACCCGGGACCGGTGGGGGACTGGTGGGGGTGGGCCGCGGTGCTGCTGTTCGCGGCCACCG
>CALKWS010000321.1 GCA_938004115.1 uncultured Ruaniaceae bacterium | reverse complement strand
GTCGTTGCCCTGACACCCGGCGGGTGTAGCCGTTACGCGCGGCGGGCGAGCAGGATGATCTCCGGGCTGTCCGCGGTCAGCGCGGACCCGGCGAAGTCACCCCAGGCCGCGGTGATGGTGAAGCCGGCGGCGGTCAGGGACTCCTGGAGCACCTCGAGGGGCCGGAACCGCAGGGTCTCCTGATGCACGCGGTGGGTGCCGTCGGGAAGCACCACATGTCCCTCGTGGGTCTCGATCGCCCCGTAGTGGTCGGCGGCGGTGACCGCGACCGATGCGGACCAGGACGTGAACCGCCCGCCGTCGGGGTGGGGGTAGGTGTCCTCCGTGTGCTCCCTGGTCCACCGCTCCCAGGCACGGGCCGCCGGGTTGCGGGACTCGAACGCCACGTGCCCGCCGGGGCGCAGCGTGCGGTGGATGTGGCCGAGGGTGTGCGCCCACTGGGTATCGGTGAGGAAGTACTGCGCGACGTGTCCTTCCATGACCACCAGATCGGCGTCGTCGTCGGGCAGGTCGGCGGCGGTGCCCTCGAGCCATCGCACCCGTTGCCCGCCGGGCCTGGTGCGGGCGATCTGCAACATCGCCGGCGCCGGGTCGATGCCGGTCACCGCGTGCCCCGCGTCGGCCAGGTCCGCGGCGAGTACGCCGGTGCCGCAGCCCAGGTCGGTGACGCGTCCGGCCCGCAGCCTCCGCGCTAGGTCGAGGTAGAAGTCGTGGTCCCACCGGCCGGCGTTCTCCGCGTCGTAGGTCCTCGCCAGATCGGGATCTGCGGTCCAGGTGGGCAGGTGCAGGTCGCGGTGGTAGCGGCGGCAGCGGTGCACCCTGGCGTAGCGGGAGCGGACCTCGGCCTCGTCGTCGAGCCGGGCGTGGCAGAGCGCGGTGACCGGGCGGCTCAGGGGTTCGGGGCTGGTGAATCCGCCGGTCTCGTCGTAGGCGGGATGCACGTGCAGGTACTCCTCGGTCACGCGGAACCCGTGGCGGACGTACCAGGCGTTGGCGGCGTGGTCCTCCCGGGTCCACGCGTCCATCACCACGGCCCGGGCGTCATCGGCGCGAACCAGCGCCTGGGCCAGCAGGGCATCGGCGATTCCGCGGCGCTGGTGGTCCGGGTGCACGGCGATGGTGTCGATCGTGGCGGTGCGGGTGCCGGCGTCGTCCCACACCTCGACATCGAGGATCCCCACCACCTGCTCCGCGCCCGGGGTGGTGATGCCCTCGGGCTTGGGGATAGTGGCGACCAGCCGGATCGCCCCGGGCGCCAGGGCGGGCCGCTCGGCTCGGACGTCGTCGTAGTAGGCGCTGCCCAGGAAACTCAGCACCCGGCAGCGCAGCCAGGACGCCTCGTCAAGCGGGCGGTAGTCGCGGATCGTCACGGTCATCGCTGTGACCCTAGAAGGGCCG
>CALKWS010000320.1 GCA_938004115.1 uncultured Ruaniaceae bacterium | reverse complement strand
CCGGCGGGGGCGCGGTGGCCCGCCTCCGGCACCCGGGGCATGCTGGATTCATGTCCGATCAGGCTGGTGCCCGCCGATGAGTTCGTTCCTCATCTGCGCCACCTGCGGGGTGGAGTACGGCAAACCCGCTCCGCCGGTGTGCCCGATCTGCGCCGAGGAGCGGGAGAACATGGTGCCCGCGGGCGGCCAGCAGTGGACGGACCTGCAGGAACTTCGTGCCCGTGGCCAGCACCTGACCTGGTCCGAACCCGAACCGGGGCGGGCACAGATCGGTACCGAGCCGCGACTGGGGATCGGTCAGACGGCGCAGGTGGTGACCACCTCGGCCGGTTCGCTGCTGTGGGACCCGCCCGGTTACCTGGACGATCAGGCCCTGGCCCGCATCCGCGCCCGGGGGCCGGTTCTGGCGGTCGCGGCGAGCCACCCGCACATGTTCGGCGTGCAGATCGCCTGGGCCGAGGCACTGGACACGGTAGTGCTGGTGTGCGCCGCCGATGAGCAGTGGCTAGGCCGCCGTTCGGACCGGATGGAGTTCTACACCGAGTCCCACCAGCTCGCCCCAGGTTTGAGTGTGCACCGCATCGGGGGGCACTTCCCCGGCAGTGCCATTGCCTACTGGCAGGACGGGGCCGGCGGCGACGGGGTGATCCTGTGCGGCGATACCGTCTACCCCAACCCGGACCGCGAGACGGTCGCATTCCAACGCAGTTACCCGAACAACATCCCGCTGTCCGCGGCGGTGGTGCGCGGGATCGCCGGCCGGTTCGCCGAGTTCTCCTTCGACCGTCTGGTGGGCAACTTCGCCAACACGATCGACGCCGATGCGAGCCATAGCGTGGCACGGTCGGCCGAGCGGCACATCGCCTGGGTGAGCGGTGCCCGCGATCACCTCACCGGTGTGCTGTCCTCACCGTTCCAGGATCCCGCCGCCGGGTCCTGACCGAGGTTGTCCGCCACCTGGTGCAGCACCACCACCCAGTCGCTGATCTCGGCGGTGGTCAGTTCGCGGTGCACCACCAGTCCCAGCCGGGGACCGTCGGCGACCATCCGCAGCTGCTGCCGGCCAGTACGTGCAATCGCCGGCGCGAACGCCTCCCGCACCCGGTCGGCCTCCCCGGCCGGCCCGGCGATCCAGTACCCGGTATGCCGGTCGCGTTCGTGGGGTACGTCGCGCAACGGCTCGGGCCGCTCGTTGAACAACCGCCCGTGGGTGCCGAATCCCATCGCCGGCACCGCCTGGGGGGTCTGCAGCACGATCAGCGTACACCGCTGGGGCAGTTCCCCCCACAGCAGCATCCGCGGCGGGCGCACCAGGCACAGGTGCACCTCAACCCGCCGTCGGGTCGGGGTGCCCGGGGCGGACTCACCGGCGCGGTCCGACCCGCGCAGCCGGTAGGGCGCGCCCTCGGAGCGCACATAGGCGCCCTGCCCCAGCAGCATCGTCCGCAGCGACTCCTCCACCGGCTCGTACTCGCGCTCGAACCGCCAGCCGCGGCTGGTGGCCAGCGCCTGCCAGTGCTGTTCCAGTTCCTGATCGTGGCGGCGTTCGGCGGACCGGAAATAGGCCGCCCCGCCGATCCAGGTCAGCGCCAGGACCACGGCGAAGGTCGCCAGGCCCCACCACTGCTCCCCCTGAGCGGCCAGGAAACCTGCGGCCACGGCGGCCACCAGCCCGACCACCCGCACCACCTGGAGTTGCGTGCTGCGGTGGGACAACCGCCGTCGGGCCGGTAACCGATCAGCGACCATCAGCACCCACCAGCCCAGGTGACCGCGGCGTCATCCGGTTCGCCTCGCCGTCGTCGGCTCCGATCCCCACCGCACGTGCTCGTTCCCGGTCCGGCCGCTCACCCTCATCGGCCCGGCTCGTCCTCATCGGGGCCGAACTTGCCCAGCGTGGAGGTGTAACTGTCCAGGAGCCAGTTGCGCATCTCCGGCTGGTCCTGCAGGTGCTCCTGAGCCAACCGGGCGGCCCGCTCGTGCAGTTCGCGCACCGCGGCGTCGTGGGCGTGCTGCACCGCGCGGGCCAGCGCCAGGGGGGTGAGTTGCGGGGCACCGGCGGAGAACTCCAGGTCCTGGATCAGCCCGTCCGGACCGATAACCACCCGCACCTCCCGGCGCGAAGACCACTTCTCGATCGTGCTCGCCTGGAGTTCGGCGTTCATCCGGCTCAAGTCGTCGGCCTGCCGGCCCACCTGGTCCATCGTCTGCTGCAACTGGGCCTTGGCCTTTTCGATCTGCGCCCAGGCGTCCGGCGCGGTCATCGGTTCGCCACCGAATCGGCCATCGCGGAGGACTCGGCGATCGCTGTGGTCACCGCGGGGGCGGCGGAGGACAGGATG
This sequence comes from uncultured Ruaniaceae bacterium, assembly GCA_938004115.1. Lineage (GTDB taxonomy): Bacteria > Actinomycetota > Actinomycetes > Actinomycetales > Beutenbergiaceae > CALKWS01. Next base: position 1,541 of record CALKWS010000320.1, on the reverse strand, counting down.
TGATCGTCGATGGCCTTCAGCACGCCCTTGTTCTCCTGGTAGAACTCGGCCAGGGAGGTGAGCAGGTCGCTGAGCCGGCCCATGGAGTCCAGCAGTGCGGTGACGTACTCCTGGGCCCGGGACAGCCACTTCTTGATGGTGATGGCCGCGTCGGCGGCGATCAGCGGGGTGCCCAGGCCGAAGGTGTAGACCGCCTTGGCGACCCAGGAGATGATCTTCCCGACCAGGTCCGAGACCAGGTCGTGGACGATCTGGCGCACCGCGGACACCACCGCCGAGGACAGCAGCAACCCGGTTACCACCCCGGGGATGCCGGCCTGGATCTGGCTCAGGTCCTCCAACCGGGCGCTGACGTGCTCCCGGAACGCGTCGCCGGCCTCGCCGGTCCACGACGTGGCGGAGTCCTGGGAGGCGGTGCGCAGGTCCGAGCCGATGCTGTGCAGTTCGTCGTTGACGTTGCCGAAGGTGGTGGCCGCGGCCTCGACCTCGGCGTTGTTGCCCACGAGCTCATCCAGCAGCCGCTGGAACGGTTCGAACCGGTCCAACAGGAACGAGGCCACCGAGGAGGCCAGCGCACCCAGGGGGTTGACCAGCACCCCCACCGCCTCGGTGGTGGCGCCGACCAGACCGTGCAGGCCGCCGGCCCAGTCCCCGCTGCCCACGACGTCGGCGATCCCGGCTCCGGCCGAGCCCACCACCGGCACGGCACCGAACGCTGCGCTGCCCAGGCTCGGCGCCTCCCACGGCGCTGCTTCGGCGATCAGGTCATTCACTGGATCGCACCTCCCAGGGTGGTCATCCGAGAGGCCTGGTGGGCATCGCAGGTGTCGTAGTTGTCGGCCGAGTCCCGCACCGCATCGCCCACCGAGTTGACCACCGAGCCGTACTGGCGCAGGGACCCGGAGATGTTGGCCTGGGCGTTGTGGAAGAACCAGGGCATGAACGTCAGCAACAAGCCGAAGGCCTGCTCGGTCATGTACGTGCCGGCGTCGGCGGCCTCGATCGCGTCCTGGATCCGGGTGCCGCTGTTCGCGACCTGGTTGGCGCACGCGCGCATCGCGTCGGTATCGGCGTTGACTTCTCCGGTCATGGTTGCTCGTTCCTCTTCGGTAGCCACGAACTGAGCGCGTCCAGGATGGACGTGTCGTGCAACTCGGCACGCGGGTCACCCACCTGCGGCCACGTGCTGCGCAACTCCTCGTGCGCCGAGTGCAGGGCCTGCAGCACCGCGGCGCGTAGTTCCTCCGCTGTGGCGTGGGCGATGGCCGGGTCGAACTCCACCCGTTCCATCAGGCCGCGCCCGTCCACGACGACTTTCACCAACCCGTCCTCGGACACCGCAGCGGCCGACCGAGCGCCCTCGGACTGGGCCTGCTGCGAGAGCGCCTCCGCTTCCCGCAGTTGCTCGGCGATCCGCGCGCGCACAGCGCTCAGGTCGACGTTACTCATGGCGCTAAGCCTAGGCGGCGTGCGGGCGTGGCATCCATGGGCACTCCTGCCCATGACCGGCGGTGCGGGCGTGCGCGCGGTCGCCGTTTCGG
>CALKWS010000319.1 GCA_938004115.1 uncultured Ruaniaceae bacterium | reverse complement strand
TCCGTCCCGACCCGGCCTCGCGCACCGCCACGATCGACTTCACCGGCACCAGCGACCAGTTGGACTCGAACTTCAATGCCCCCGCGGCCGTCGCCCGGGCGGCGGTGCTGTACGTGTTCCGGACCCTGGTGGCCGATGAGATTCCGTTGAACGACGGGTGCCTGGAACCGCTGGAAATCATCATCCCGGAAGGGTCCATGCTCTCCCCCACCTATCCCGCCGCGGTCGTGGCTGGGAATGTGGAGACCTCCCAGGCGATCACCGGGGCGCTGTACGCGGCGATGGGAGTCCAGGCGGAAGGGGCAGGCACGATGAACAACGTCACCTTCGGCAACGACGCCTACCAGTACTACGAGACGGTGTCCTCCGGTTCCGGTGCGGGAGACGGGTTCGACGGCACCGATGTGGTGCAGACGCATATGACCAACTCCTGGCTCACCGATCCCGAGGTGCTGGAGTGGCGACTGCCGGTCCGGGTGGCCTCGTACGAGATCCGGCGCGGCAGCGGGGGTGCGGGGCGGTTCCGCGGCGGAGATGGCGGACGACGGCGCCTGCAGTTCACCGAGGACGTCACCGTCACCGTGCTGAGCGGGCACCGCCGCATCCCCCCGTACGGTATGGCCGGTGGGCAGCCAGGGGCGCTGGGCCGGCACTGGATCGAGCACGCCGATGGGACCACCACCCCGATGGCCGGGTGCGACTCGGTGGATGTCGCAGCCGGTGACTCCTTCGTCATCGAGACACCAGGCGGGGGTGGGTTCGGTACTCCCGGCCCGCGGACATGAGGACTAGAGCGGGCACCGGGAGTTATTCGGCCGCTTGATCCAGGTCATTTGTCAACGTCCCGACATTCCATAGGTTCCGAAGTAGAAGGGCCGGCGTACCCCGGCTCGCGCAATGTGGGCTATCCCCACCTTCGCTACATCACGGAAGGGAACCACCATGGAATTACTCGGGCAAGCGCTCGGACTCGGCACGATCGGATTGGTCGCCGGCCTTGTGGGCGCGATCATCGCGGCGCTGGCGACGCGTAGCCAGACCTCCACACTCACCAGTTACGTCCAACACTTCGCCGCCGGTTTGATTATCGCCGCGGCCACACTCGACCTGCTTCCCGAGGCATTGAACCTCGGCGGTGGCTGGCCACTGATCGTCGGTTTCATAGTAGGCACGGCATTCATGCTGGCCCTGCGCGGGCTGTTGATGCGGTTCGGCCACAGTCACTCGCCCGACGAAGGGCATGATCACGGTCACCGTGGCGCGCCGGCCAAGGCCGCCGTCGGGGTGAACCTGCGCCTGGCCATCGCTCTTGCAGTCGTCGTCCTCATCGACGGCGCCATCATCGGCGTAGCAATATCGGCCGGCGGTGCCGCGGCCCTCCTCATCGCGATCGCGCTGTCGATAGAGCTCCTCTTCGTCGCCGCGTCCATGGCCGGATCCACGCCGGGTCCGCGCGCGCCGGAGGCGGGTCGCTCGGCACGGCGATCGGTGTGGGCGCCTTCGTAGCGGTCATGATGCCGATCGGCGCCGTCCTCGGCGCCCTCGTCTTCGCCGGGGTCTCCGCCCCGCTGCTGATCACCGGTCTCGCCTTCGGTGCGGCGGCCCTGTTGTTCACCGCTATCGCCGAACTGCTCGTCGAGGCTTATGAGATCAAGGAGAGCGCGGGCACCATCGCGATGGCGGCCGCCGGCTTCCTGCTGTTCCTCATCCTCATGATGCTGATGTGACAAGGATGCGGCCCGCTGAGGCGTCTTGATCTACGTCAATGACGACCCGCCGCGGTCCCGATATTTTCTGAGTATTCACCACTTCGGAAAGAGGAAGACCAGTGACCGATCAGGATCTTGCGCGAGCAGCCCAATTCGCACCCCTCATCGAACGCGTCCACGGCGCACATCATCCAGAGTTGACTCGGGTGCGGGAGATCACGCTCGCGCTCCAGGATTCCGGTAGTGGCGCACGCACCATCGGACTGTTCGAGGAACTGCGGACACTGACCAAGAACTATGCGCTTCCCGATGATGCATGTGAGGCCTACGAGGCGACGTACCAGGCGCTGCAGCGCGCCGACATGCGACACGCCGCCTGAGGGCGGGCACCTTTCGGGCCCGCGATCCAGCGCACCGAGGTCAGGCCGGCGACGCCACGTGTACGCAGTGCTCGCTTGCCGTTCGGCCCAGCCATGATGGCCGGTGCGGTGCTTGCCGTCGCGATCAGTTGAGGGAACGCCGTCACGGTCGGCGGAAGGGCGCTGCCGAGAGCGGCTGAACAACGCTGACGCGATCCGGCTCACGCCGGTTCGACGGCGAGGCGCACCAGGTCGAGCAGTCCGCGCCCGTAGGCCTCGGCCGGGGTGGAGGCGGTG
>CALKWS010000318.1 GCA_938004115.1 uncultured Ruaniaceae bacterium | reverse complement strand
AGGGGGTGGACCTGTACTGCGCACCCACGGTCGACGACCGGGACTCCTGGCAGGCCTCGATGACCCATATCGCACTCGAGGGACGGGTGTTCGTGCTGTCGGCGTGCCAGTACCTGACCAGGGACGACTTTCCCGCCGATCACCCGATCGACTTCGACCCACCACACGGGCAGGTGCTGATCCGCGGCGGCAGCGTGATCATCGACCCCGCCGGGCGGGTCCTGGCCGGCCCGGTATTCGACCGCGACGCCATCCTGTACGCCGACCTCGACCCGGAGGCCAAGACCAGGTCACATCTGGACTTCGACCCCGTGGGGCACTATGCCCGGCCCGACGTCTTCTCCCTGACGGTCAACACGGCGCCGCCGCCAGCGGTCACTTTTGAGAATGGGCGCTGACGAGGGCGGCTGACCCGCCTGCGGGCGAATACCGTGCGCTTCACCCAGCGGTGAGGGGCGCGGTGCCGCGGACGCGGTCGAACACCAGGGACGTCTCCACATGGGCCACGCCGGGCCGGCCGGTGAGGTGGTCCAGCACGAAGTCCCGCAGCGCGTCGGTGGACGTCGCCGCGACGTGCACCAGGTAGTCGGTGGACCCGGACAGGTGGAACAGGCCCAGCACCCCGGGCACGGCGAGCAGTTCTGCCCGGAGCCGTTCGAACTCCTGGCGCAATTGACCGGCGAACCGCACCGCCACCAACGCCTCCACCGCCCGGCCGACCTTCGCCGGGTCCACCTCGGCGGAGAAGCCGGTGATCACGCCCCGGCTTCGCAGCCGCCGCACCCGCATGGCACAGGTGGATTCGGAGATGCCAACTTCCTTGGCCAGGGCGGCGTTCGTGGCACGCCCGTCGGCGCGCAGGAGTTCCACCAGATGGCCGTCGATCCGATCCAATCCAGGCTGTAGATTCTGCGGCATCTGCCCTCCCTCGTTGCGGATTCTGCGGCGCAGACTGCACCTTATCGCCCGGAACCGAAGGTTGCGCGATGTGTCACCCTGAGGGCAGCAGATCGTCTTTACTGAGCGTGAACGCCGTCGTTCGCACCGAGGAGGAACCATGTCTCGCCCGATGGGCACCAGCCCCGACACTGCTGCCGTCCACGCCGGCCGGGAGGGTCTGGGGCAGGCACACGTGCCACCGATCGACCTCTCCAGCACCTACCTGGTGGCCGACGTGGAGTCCGGCGGGGATTCCTACGAGACGCTCGCCGGCGGCGGGCGCCCGCCACAGGACGGCTCCATGGTCTACCAGCGTCTGTGGAACCCCACCGTCGCCCGGTTCGAGGACGCCCTGGCGGACCTGGAGTCCGTCGAGGAGGCCGTCGCCTATGCCTCCGGCATGGCCGCGTTGTCCGCGGCGCTGCTCGCCGCCGTCGCCGGTGGCACCCCGCATATCGTGGCGGTGCGTCCGCTGTACGGCGGCACCGACCACGTCCTGGCCTCCGGCCTGCTCGGCACCGAGGTGACCTGGGCAGCCGCGGACGGGGTGGCGGCCGCGGTTCGCTCCGACACCGGCCTGGTGGTCATCGAGACGCCCGCGAACCCCACCCTGGAACTGCTGGACATCGCCGACATCGTCGCCCAGGCCGGTTCGGTCCCGGTGCTGGTGGACAACACCTTCGCCACCCCGGTGCTGCAGAACCCGATCAGGCAGGGCGCCCGGCTGGTGCTGCACTCGGGCACGAAGTACCTGGGCGGCCACGGGGACGTGGTCGCCGGGGTGATCGCCACCGACGCGCACTGGGCCCGTCGGCTGCGGTCCATCCGCGCACTCACCGGCGGGATCCTGCATCCGCTGGCCGCCTACACCCTGCACCGCGGACTGCAGACCCTGCCGATCCGGGTGCGGGCCCAGCAGGCGGGCGCCGGACAAGTTGCCCGGTTCCTCGCCGACCATCCGGCGATCGCCCAGGTGTTCTACCCCGGACTGCCCGGACAGGATCCGGCCGGCCTGATCGGCGCCCAGATGGCCGGCCCCGGCGCCATGGTCTCGGTGCGGGTGCACGGCGGCTTCTCCGTGGCGGCGAAGGTGGCCGAGCACTGCCGGTTGATCGGTCACGCGGTGTCCCTGGGCGGGGTGGACTCCCTCATCCAGCACCCGGCCTCGCTCACCCACCGGCCGGTGGCGCCCGATGCCCGGCCCCACCCGGACGTGCTGCGGATCTCCATCGGGTTGGAGGACCCGGCCGACCTGGTCGCGGACCTGGACCAGGCCCTGCGCGCGGCCTCGGTGGTCCAGCCCGTCCGCAACGGCGCAGCCGCCTCCTCCACTATCGGTACCTGACCGGGACCCAGGATCATATACAATCGGTGGTGAGGGCCCACCGGAGTTCTCCGCCGGCGGGCCACGAGCGCCCGGGAGTAACGATGCAGTTCCACCACCACGGCTATGTCACCACCGACCCGCGGGTCCTGCCGGCGGAGGGCGTCGGGCTGGACCGGCCCGAGGAGATCCCGGAGGAGTTCGACGTACTCGTGGTGGGCACCGGCCCGGCGGGCACGATCACCGCCGCACAACTGTCCCGGTTCCCCCAGGTGCACACCCGGATCATCGACCGACGTCCGCACCGGCTGCAGATCGGCCAGGCCGACGGCATCCAGGCCCGCAGCGTGGAGACCTTCCAGGCGTTCGGGTTCGCCGGGCGGCTGGCCGAGGAGGCCTACCGGATCACCGAGATGGCGTTCTGGAAACCCGACCCGGACAACCCCGACCACATCGTCCGCACCGCAAGGCCGCTGGATGACCCGCACGGGATGAGCGAGTTCCCGCACCTGCTGGTCAACCAGGCCCGGATCGTGGACTACTTCAACGAGTTCATGGCCAACGCCCCCACCCGGATGAGGCCCGACTACGGCGTGGAGTTCCTCGGCCTGCAGGTCACCGGCGAGGGGGACTATCCGGTGCACGTGCGGTTGCGCTACTGCGCCGGCCCCCGCGAGGGCGAGGAGCGCACCGTCCGGGTGAAGTACGTGGTGGGCGGGGACGGTGCGCACAGCCGGGTCCGCAAGGAGATCGGGTGCAAGCACGTCGGCGTCCAGGCCAACCACGCCTGGGGGGTGATGGACGTGCTGGTCACCACCGACTTCCCCGACATCCGGCTGAAGTGCGCGATCCAGTCCCGCTCCGGGGGGAACATCCTGCATATCCCGCGCGAGGGTGGGCACCTGTTCCGGATGTACGTGGACCTGGGGGAGGTCACCCCGGAGAACGCCACCAAGATCCGCGCCACCCCGGTCGAGGAGATCATCGCCAAGGCCAACCGGATCCTCACCCCCTACTCCATGGACGTCAAGCACGTGGCGTGGTGGAGCGTGTACGAGGTGGGCCATCGCGTGACCGACAAGTTCGACGACGTGCCTGCCGACCGCGAAGGGGTGCAGATGCCCCGGGTGTTCATCGCCGGCGATGCCTGCCACACGCACAGCGCCAAGGCCGGGCAGGGGATGAACGTCTCGTTGCAGGACGGCTTCAACCTCGGCTGGAAACTCGGGTACGTCCTGTCCGGGCGCAGCCCCGAGAGCCTGCTGGAGACCTACTCGGCCGAACGTCAGGTGGTGGCCCAGAACCTCATCGACTTCGACCGGGAGTGGTCCACCCTGATGGCCAAACGCCCCGAGGAGTTCGACAGCCCCTCCGAACTGGAGGACTTCTACGTCAAGACCTTCGAGTTCCCCGCCGGGTTCATGACCCAGTACACCGAGTCGATGATCACCGGGCCGACCACCCACCAGCACCTGGCCGAGGGGTTCCCAGTGGGCAAGCGCTTCAAGTCCGCCCCGGTGGTGCGGGTGTGCGACGGCAACCCGGTGCACCTGGGTCACCTGGCCACCGCCGACGGGCGCTGGCGCATCTACGTCTTCGCCGACCAGGGCGCACCCGGTGCGGACTCCGCCCTGACCAGGTGGGCGCAGTGGCTGGGTACCGCGGCCGACTCACCCCTGGTGCGGTACACCCCGCCGGGGGCCGACGACGACGCACTGCTGGACGTGAAGGTGATCTACCGGCAACGCCACACCGAGGTCGACATCAACGCCGTGCCCAAGGTCTTCAAACCCACCGTGGGCCCCTTCGGGCTGCTGGACTACAACAAGGTCTTCTCCGTCGGCGGCACCGACAACATTTTCACCGAACGGCAGATCGACCCGGGCGGCGCCGTCGTCGTGGTCCGTCCCGACCAGTACGTGGCGCACGTGCTGCCGCTCACCGACACCGCGGCGCTGGCCGACTTCTTCGCCGCCCACCTACGCCAACCAGCACCGGAGCCCGCCCGATGACCACGGACCCTTCTGCCAGCCTCACCGCCCAGGACCCGAGCGCCCGCTCCGGCACCGAGGCGACCGCACCGGCGGCACCCCCACCGGACCCGGTCAGCGAACTGCTCGGGCACCGGCCCGGCAAGGTGATCGCGGTGCACCTGAACTACCGCTCCCGCGCCGCCCAGCGGGGACGCACCCCCGAGCACCCGTCCTACTTCCTGAAGACGCCCTCGTCGCTGACCGGACCCGGTGAGGTGGTGCGCCCCGCGGGCACCGAACTGCTCGGGTTCGAAGGAGAGATCGCCTTGGTCCTCGCCACCCCCGCCCGGGACGTGCACCCGGAGCACGCCTGGGCGCACGTGGGCTGGGTGACCGCCGCCAACGACCTGGGCCTGCACGACCTGCGCCATGCCGACAAGGGCTCCAACGTGCGGTCCAAGGGCGGGGACGGGTACACCCCGATCGGGCCCGGGCTGCTGGACGCCGCCCAGGTGGACCCCGGCCGGTTACGGCTGCGCACGTGGCTGGATGAGGACCTGGTCCAGGAGGACACCACCGACGGCCTGTTGTTCGACTTCGGCCTGCTGATCGCCGACCTGTCCCGGGTGATGACGCTGGAACGCGGGGATGTGATCCTCACTGGCACCCCGGCCGGCGCCTCGGTGGCCCGGCCGGGCCAGCGCATCACCGTGCAGGTCAGCGCCGTGGATGACCCCACAATCAGCACCGGTCGCCTGGCAACGACGGTGGCCGAGGGTCCGGCGTTGGCCGGCTGGGGCAGCCCGCCGATGGTGGATGAGGCCCAGCGTGCCGACGCCTGGGGCCAATCGCCGGCACCGGTCCCGGCAGACCAACCTGCCAACGCCCAGGTGAGCACCCAGGAGGCCGGCGGAACCGGCTCGGCGAGCACCGCCGTCGACCCTTGCGAACTCACCGACGACCTGCGCCGCCGCCTGGCGAACGTGGCGGTGGCCACCCTGTCGGTGCAGATGCGCCGCCGCGGGTACGACACCGTCACCATCGACGGGGTGCGCCCCCTGGTGCCCGGCCGCGGGCTGGTGGGCCGGGCCCGCACCCTGCGGTACGTGCCCTACCGCAAGGACCTCTTCGCCGACCACGGCGGGGGGTACAACGCCCAGAAGCAGGTGATCGACACCCTGCAGAACGGCGAGGTCCTGGTGATGGAGGCCCGCGGGGACGCCACCGCCGGCACCCTGGGAGACATCCTGGCCCTGCGCGCCCAGGTGCGCGGCGCCGCCGGGGTGATCACCGACGGGGCCGTGCGCGACCACCGCGCCGTGACCGAACTGGACCTTCCCGTCTATGCCGCCGGCGCGCACCCGGCGGTGCTGGGCCGCCGGCACGTGCCCTGGGAGGCGGACGTGACCATCACCTGCGGCGGGGCCACGGTGCAGGTGGGCGATGTGGTGGTGGCCGACGACGACGGTGCCCTGGTGATCCCGCCGCACCTGGTGCACGAGGTGCTCGCCGACGCCGAGACCCAGGAGGCCGAGGAGACCTTCATCGCCCAGATGGTCGCCGAGGGCGAGTCGGTGCAGGGCCTGTACCCGATGGACGCCACCTGGCGGGAACGGTTCCACCGGTGGCAGGCCGAACGTGAGAACCGGAGGCACACCCCATGAAGTTCCGCAGCGACT
>CALKWS010000317.1 GCA_938004115.1 uncultured Ruaniaceae bacterium | reverse complement strand
GCCGGCCTTGCGTCGTCGGCCCGCCTTGCGTCGTCAGCCGGCCTTGCGCAACCGCCTGGACAGGATGTCTGCGCGCTCGTCCTCGGACAACCCGCCCCACACACCGTAGGGTTCGCGGACCTTGAGCGCGTGCTCGCGGCATTGTTCGATCACCGGGCAGGTGGCGCAGATCGCCTTGGCGTTGGCGTCCCGGCGGCGGCGGGACGCACCGCGCTCACCCTCGGGGTGGAAGAACATCTCGGAGCCGGTCTCCCGGCACGCACCTTCGTACTGCCATTCCCAGCGTTCGATGACGGGGCCCGGGAGCCTGGAAAGTTCGGCCATCGGTGGTCCTTCCCTCGGTGGTGGATCGCTGAACAGGACCTCACGCTACAACCGCGCCAGAAGTTATTCAAGAGTGTTCCGACAATTACTCAGAAGTGGCCGCGTCGCTGTTCATTCGGCTGCCGGCTGGCTACCCGTGGGCCGGTATTTGTTCAGAAGCGATTCATTGGACTAAGGTGACGGGGTAGCGATCCGCGGATCGAGTCAGGAGGGCTGAATGGCGTCGTCACCGCTCACGCCATCGAGCCCTGAGGACGTCGCCAGCGCACCCGACGGCGCGCAGGGGCCAGCGGCGGGATTCCCCCAGGATCATCTGGGCGAGGACGTCCGGTTGACCGTGGCCGGCGTGGCCGCGCGGCTGGGCGTGGCAGCCCCCACGTTGCGCACCTGGGCGCGCCGCTACGGACTGGGACCCTCAGGCCACGTCGCCGGCCGGCACCGGCGCTACGGGGCCGATGACCTCGCCCGTCTGGAGGCGATGCGCCGGCTGACCTTGGAGGGGGTGGCACCGGCGGACGCCGCCCGGATCGCGTTGCGTGCCACCGCGGACAGCGCCGACGGTGGCCGGCGCGACGCCGCGGTGGCCCACGGCGAACCGGAGCCGGGGCCCCAGCGCGTCGGTGCTGCCCACGAGAATGGCGTCGCCGGGGCCGAGGACGCCGACGACGCGCTGATGGTCGCCGACCCGTTGACCATCGCCGCCGCCGCGGTTGACGGGGACCTGCACCGGCTGGCCCGCCTGACCCGGCGAGCGGCCAAGGAACACGGCCTGCTGGAAGGATGGCTGATGGTGGTGCGGCCCGCGGTCGAGATGGTGGCCCAGCGCCCCCAGGCCGACCGCCCCGGCCAGGACCCCGAACTTCTCCTGCACGCCCAGATGCTCGCCACGGTGGCGGACGTGGCGTCGCCCGCCGGCGCGGCCCGTGGCCGGGTGCTGGTCCAGTACGAGGAGAGCCAGCGCACCGATGCCCACGTCCTGGCGGCGGAGTTCCTCACCCGCGGGGTCGAGGCGCGGGTGGCGCACCGGCGGCTGGAGGCCGACCGGGCGCAGGCGCTGTTGGACCTGGTGGCCCGCCAGCCGTTCACGCTGACGGTGATCCTCGGGGAGTCGGAGACCGCGGAGCACCTCGTGCAGGGCTTGTGCGATCGCGGGGATGAGGTGTTCCTGGTGGCCCTGACCGACCGGATCGAGCCACGCCCGGGGTTGCACCGGGCGCGCACCCTGACCGGCGCGCTCCACGAGATCATGAGCGTGCTCACGTCGCTGGCCGACGGGGGCGACGTAGAATCGACAGCGTGATCGAGCCACGCCCCGCCGCCAGCGCCCCGGACCCGTTCGCGTTCGTCGGATTGACCTACGACGACGTACTCCTCCTGCCCGGGGAGACCGACGTCGTGCCCAGCGAGGCCGACACCTCCAGCGTGCTCACCCATGAGATCCCCCTGTCCATCCCGCTGATCTCCGCGGCGATGGACACGGTGACAGAGGCGCGGATGGCGATCGCCATCGCCCGGCAGGGCGGACTGGGCGTATTGCACCGGAACCTGCCCATCGAGGACCAGGCCGCTCAGGTCGATCTGGTGAAACGCTCCGAGTCCGGGATGGTCACCAACCCGCTCACCATCGGCCCGGACGCCACGCTGGCGGAGATGGACGCCCTGTGCGCCCGGTTCCGCATCTCGGGGCTACCGGTGGTCGACGCCGACGGCGTGCTGCTCGGCATCATCACCAACCGTGACCTGCGGTTCGTGCCCGGAGAGCGGTTCGAGACCACCAAGGTGAGCGAGGCGATGACGCCGATGCCCCTGGTGACCGGCACGGTCGGCATCACCCGGCCCGAGGCGGCCGCGCTGCTGGGCAAGCACAAGGTGGAGAAACTCCCGCTGGTGGACGATCGCAACGTGCTGCGCGGGCTGATCACGGTCAAGGACTTCGTCAAGTCCCAGCAGTATCCGCTGGCCACCAAGGACGGCGAGGGCCGGCTGCGCGTCGGCGCGGCGGTCGGCTTCTACGGGGACGCCTGGGAGCGGGCCACCGCGCTGGCCGAGGCCGGGGTGGACGTGCTGGTGGTGGACACCGCCAACGGCCACGCCCGGTTGATGCTGGACATGGTGCAACGGCTCAAGTCGGATCCGGCCACCAAGGGCGTCCAGGTGATCGGCGGGAACATCGCCACTCGCGCGGGCGCGCAGGCCTTGATCGACGCCGGCGTCGACGCGGTCAAGGTGGGGGTGGGGCCGGGATCGATCTGCACCACACGGGTGGTCGCAGGCGTCGGCGTGCCGCAGGTCTCGGCGATCCACCAGGCATCCTTGGCGGCCCGTCCGGCCGGGGTGCCGCTCATCGCCGACGGCGGGCTGCAGTACTCCGGAGACATCGCCAAGGCGCTGGTGGCCGGCGCGGACACGGTGATGGTGGGTGGCCTGTTCGCCGGCAGCGACGAGGCCCCGGGCGACCTGGTGCTGGTGAACGGCAAGCAGTACAAGCGCTACCGCGGGATGGCCTCCCTCGGTGCGATGCAGAGCCGGGGGGACCGGCGCTCCTACTCCAAGGACCGCTACTTCCAGGGCGACGTCTCCGATGACGACATCATCACCGAGGGCATCGAGGGCCAGGTCCCCTATCGCGGCGCCCTGAGCCAGGTGGTCCACCAGTTGATCGGTGGGTTGCGCCAGTCGATGTTCTACGTCGGTGCCCGCACGGTGCCGGAGCTGAAGGAGCGCGGCTCGTTCGTGCGGATCACGCCGGCGGGGCTGAAGGAGTCCCACCCGCACGACGTGCAGATGATCGCCGAGGCGCCGAACTACAACGTGCGCTGACGCCTCGGCGACCGGAGCCTCAGACGCCCGAGTTCTCCCAGCTCTCGGTGGTGCTCGAGCCGTCCATCATCACCGCGATGCACAGCACCTCGCGGTCATTGGCCACGTCCCACGTCTCGGCGGTCGGGTACAGCGGCAGCACGGCGAGCTGGGACTCCATGTAGTCCGAGCCCACGTACTCCTCGAACCCGCGGACGCACTCCTCGTCGGCCTGCGCCAGGATCGCGTCCTCACCGGGGTAGTCGTCCCCGTCGATCTCATAGACGTGCACGACCTGAGCATCGTGCTCCTCGCTGCAGTCCACCGTGGGGATCTCGGTGACACCCTCATCCCCGGAGCCGCCCATCTCGGCGGTGTCCACGCAGTCCCCCCGATCAGCGGTGGGAACGGTGGCGCCGCAGGCGGCCATGGTCAGGGCCAGGCCCAGACCGCCCACTGCGGCAGTAACGATTCGTGCGGTGCGCAACATCTATCCTCATTCCAGTCTCAGCAATATCGGTAGGTGCGCACGGCAACGAGACCCGTCCGCCGCGCCGCCCCTCCATCAGGGTAAGGGTTATCCGCGAGGTGGTGGATGGGCAGAAGTGCCCCTGCTATCGGCGCTGTGCTGCGGGATGAGCGCCGGGCCGGCTCAGGCCACGGTGGTCACGAACATAGCCTGACCTTGGGGATCACGGCCGAACTCGAGCGTGCCGGCGTCCTCAGGCCACCGTGGCCACCGGCGGCAGCGGTGCCGGCGCGGTGTGATCCTTCTCATCCCCGACGTGGGGTTTGCTCAGTGGCCAGTGCAGACTCGCCCCGGGGCCTTCCAGACCCTGGCTGGCCCGCCACGCATTGAAGTTCTGCGCCCAGGCCCGATGCTGACCGGCTTGCCACAGATGGAGTTGCTCCAGGTCCTCACCGGCCAGTTCGGGATGCTTGCGCGCTTGGGCAGCCAGGACGTCCAGGGTCGCCGCCACATCCACATCGGCGGTGTGCAGGCGGCCGGTGCCCTCAACGCCGTAGACCTCGCACAGGTCCACCAACTTCCGCTTACCGCGGCGGTAGCGGTCCAGCGCACGGTCCAGCACGAGCGGGTCGATCACCGGGGACAGTGGACGGCCCAACCGCTCGCCGATGGTGGGCAATCCGTGACGCTCCAACTCGGCCTCGATGATCGTCAGGTCGAAACTCGCGTTGAACGCCACCACCGGCACCTGATGGGTGAACGCGGCGGTCAGCTCCGCGGAGATCTGGGCGAGCGCCGTGGCCGGGTGCATCCCGTGCTCCCGCGCGTGTTCGGTGCTCACCCCGTGGATCGCCGCGGCCTGCTCGGGGATCTCCACGCCCGGGTCGATCAACCAGGTGCGTTCGAACGTGCCCGCCGGGCCGCGTCCCACGAGTGCTGCGGTGACGATCCGGTCCCGGAACGGGTTCACCCCGGTGGTCTCGGTGTCGAAGCCCAGGAGCGGGCCGTCGGTCAGGGCAGTCATGTCAACCTCACTGGTGCTGTTCGCTTCGGCTGCCCCGACCATGGCACGGAGCACCGACATCGCCGCCGAGGCCCCGCCCGCGTGCCGCCGAAACCGACACATCGCCCAGGGACCGAGTAGCCTGGCGGGCGTGACTCACGAGATAGAGATCGGCCGCGGGAAGCGGGGCCGCCGTGCCTACTCCTTCGACGACGTCGCCGTGGTGCCCTCCCGGCGCACCCGGGATCCGGAGGAGGTGTCGGTCGGCTGGCAGATCGATGCCTACTACGTGGACCTGCCGCTCCTGGCCGCTCCGATGGACTCGGTGATGAGCCCGGCCACCGCGATCCAGTTGGGCCAGCTCGGCGGCATCGGCGTGCTGGACCTGGAGGGTCTGTGGACCCGGTACGAGGACCCCGAGCCGCTGTTCGCCGAGATCGCCGAACTGCCCGCCAGTGGCGCCACCGAGCGGATGCAGGAGATCTACTCCGCCCCGATCATCCCCGAACTGATCACCCAGCGGCTGCAGCAGATCCGCGACGCCGGCGTGACGGTCTCCGGGTCCCTGTCCCCCCAGCGCACCCAGGAGCACTGGCGCACCGTGGTCGAGGCCGGGGTGGACCTGTTCGTCATCCGCGGCACCACCGTCAGCGCCGAGCACGTCTCCGGGCAGGCCGAACCGCTGAACCTCAAGCGGTTCATCTATGAACTGGACGTGCCGGTGATCGTCGGCGGGGCGTCCACCTACACCGCCGCCCTGCACCTGATGCGCACCGGCGCGGCCGGGGTCCTGGTGGGCTTCGGCGGGGGAGCAGCCCACACCACGCGCAAGACACTCGGTATCCACGCCCCGATGGCCTCGGCCGTGGCCGATGTGGCCGCCGCCCGGAGGGACTACCTCGATGAGTCCGGCGGGCGGTACGTGCACGTGATCGCCGACGGCGGGGTGGGCCGCAGCGGTGACCTGGTCAAGGCGATCGCCTGCGGGGCCGATGCGGTGATGCTCGGTGCCGCCCTGGCCCGCGCCGATGAGGCACCGGGCAAGGGCTGGCACTGGGGCCCGGAGGCCCACCACCCGCAGTTGCCCCGCGGAGAACGGGTGCAGGTGGGCCAGGTGGGCACCATGGCCGAGATCCTCAACGGCCCGGGCACCAAGGCCGACGGCACCGTGAACCTCTTCGGGGCATTGCGCCGGGCGATGGCCACCACCGGCTACTCCGACGTCAAGGAGTTCCAGCGCGTCGAGGTGGTCGTCTCCCCGTACCACCCCCGGTGAGATCCGCGGCGGCAGGTGGCGCCCGGTGATGGCCGACGGCGG
>CALKWS010000316.1 GCA_938004115.1 uncultured Ruaniaceae bacterium | reverse complement strand
AGGATCCGGGGATGGTCAGGCGCTGGCCGATGCGGATCAGGGCGTTGGAGCCCAGATCGTTGGCGGAGATGATCGCGCCGACCGTGGTGTTGTACTGCCGCGCCAACGCCCACACGGTGTCCCCGGCGCGCACGGTGTGGGTGGTGGCCGATCGAGAACTGCTCGATGACGTGGACGCGCTACCTGAACTCGCGCTGGAGGAGTCCTGTCCGCCGATGCGAAGGACCTGACCCACGCGGATGCGGGCCGAGGAGTCGAGGTTGTTCTGGGACACGATGCGAGACACGGTGGTCCCGTAGCGCAGCGCGAGGTGGCTGACGGTGTCCCCGGCGCGCACGGTGTACAGCGTCTCGGAGTTGCGCAGCGGTGTGATTCCCGCGGCTCGGGCGCTCGAGGCGGTCAGCGAGGTGCCGGCCAGCAACTGACTGCTGATCTGTCCGGGCGCCCGGAGGGAAGCGAGAGCGTCGCCGGAGCCGGTCTGCACTGGTTCGGCTGCCCCGGCCGCTGGCGCGCCGGCCAGACCGACCGCTGTGGCAGCGCCCAGTGCTCCGAAGGTGGTGAGCCGCCTGCGCTTGGGACGGGCACGACGCGCGTTACTCCTAGAGCTCATTCCTCGACTTCTCCCCGTGATAGATGAGCCACAAGTTCATCAAGTGATGGATGTGACAGGTGTTAAGGCTGTGACAGTACCGTGACCTGGTAGTGGGCCACAAGGTCAGAGGAAAATGCAGCCCGAGCGCCCCGGGAATATGCCGCGGACGCGGCCGCTCCCGTTCCGGCCCCCGGCCAGGCGGGAGAGGTCGAGGCGATCGGCACCACGCGCTACCGGCGCCACGGGAGTACGGGGGAGCGGCCGATGCCGTAGCCGCCCGGTCGCGGGTGTCCGGCGGGCCGGCGTCCGCTGAGCCTCAGGTGGTGCGTTCGATGGCGGCCCTGGCCAGGTACCGAGCCAGATCCTGGACAGCGGCCGGCCACCCGGAGGACTCGATCGCCGCCATCGCTTCCTCGGCACGTGCGCTGATCAGTGCCTCTACCTGCGCGACGGCGCCGGAGTCGGTAAGGATCCGGCGGACCTCGCGCAGATCCTCGTCGGTCACGGGCCCGCCCAGCACGCCGCGGATGCGGTCCGCGTCCGGGCCGGGGGAGTTGGCCAGCGCCGTGGTGATCAACAGGGTGCGCTTGCCCTCGCGAAGATCGTCCCCGCTCGGCTTACCGGTGACCTCGGGATCGCCGAAGATGCCCAGAACGTCGTCGCGCATCTGGAAGGCTTCCCCGATCGGTAGACCGACCGCACTGGTGGCGGCCAGTTCGGCGTCGTCAGCGCCCGCCATCGCAGCACCGATCAGCATCGGGTGCTCCACGCTGTAGCGCGCGGACTTGGACCGCACCACCCGGTGCGCACGATCGACGTCGTCCTCGGCCCGGGAGGACCAGGGTGCCGACTGGGCGTAGATGTCCAGGTACTGCCCTAGCGTGACCTCACTCATCATGTCGGTGATGAGCCGGTGCGCACGCTCCCCGGCCGGACCGGGCACCGAGGCCGTTGCCGCTCCCAGTTCGTGGTTGGCGAGCACCACGAGCAAATCGCCCAACAGGATCGCCGCAGCCTGCCCGAACCCCTGCGCGTCGTGCAGCATCCGCTCGTCCCGGTACCGCTGCGCGAACTGATGGTGGGCGGCGGGAATCCCGCGCCGGGTCTCAGAGGCGTCGATGAGGTCGTCATGCACCAGCGCGGCCAGCTGGAAGAATTCCAACCCCACGCCGGCGCGCAGCGCCACATCGGGTTCGGCCGTTCGGCCGTGGCCGGCCCAGCCCAGAAAGGCGAAGGCGGCTCGTAATCGCTTGCCTCCGGCGAGTAAGCGCTTGGCGACCGTGTACGCCGCGGACACCTCCGGCCCGACGTGCGCGGTGCGTCGCTCGGACTCCTCGATCGCCCGTGTCAGCTCGGTGGAGACGGTCTCGCGCAACCACGTCAACGTCGCGGCAGGCTCGGTGGTGGCGGGAAGGTGTCTCACCCCCACGAGCCTACCCAGCCAGGGCCGATCCTCCGCCATCGACCCCGCCTACCGGCCCGGCGGGAACCCGATCCACAGGGGATGAGCATCTGTGGTGGCTGTCCACACCGGAAGCGCGCCGGGGTACCGGGTCCGGTGCGCGTGCACTGGACTGCCGCCATGCCTACCTCGAAAAAGCCGACCGTGGTCCTCCGTCTCGACGATCCGAAGGAGTTGATGGCCTACCTGCCCTACCGGCTGGGTTTCTGGCCGGAGGAGTCAGCGGTGTTCTTCTCGGTGCGAGCCTCCGGTGGGCCCGACGCGGCTTCGTCCCGATGGACCCCGGGCTTGGTGGCGCGCGTAGATCTGGCCGACCTGGCCCATCCGGACCGGGACTACCGGGAGGCAGTCCGCGCCGACATGCTCGCCCACCTGCGCAGCGACGGCGCCGGGGCCGTGTTCCTGGCGCTCTATACCGCCGAACCCCTGGAACCTGGTACGTCCCCGCCCGGTCCGGCCGCGACCACGGTGCGGTGGTGGCTGGCCGGCGGCATCGCTGCGGACCCGAGCCGCATCTGGGTCGTCTCCGGTGACACCTACCGATGCCTGGAGTGCCGCGACGAGCCATGCTGTCCGGCCGGAGGACACCCGTTGGCCCGGATCGAACAGAGCCAGATCGGGGCGGAGATGGTCTATCACGGCATGAGTTACGCCCCGAGCCGGGCAGCGGTGGTGCGATCGGTCCCCATCGAGAACCGCACGCGACAGGCGATGATCCGTGCCGCCGCACGGTGCCGCCGCCGGAACGTGGCCTCCGGTGCGGCCAGGTCCGCATGGCTCGCGGACCTGGCCACCCGGTGGGAAGAGGCACTAGCCGGCCCCGAAGCACCCATGCACATGCCCGCTGCCCGCCTAGGGCCGTTACAGGTGGGTCTGGAAGAACGTCACGTGCGCGACGCCGTGCTGCTCTCGGTCGCAACCGGGGTGCCTACCACCCGGGCCCTCGGTGCGGAGGCCGACCTGCTCGCCGCGCAGGTGTTCAGTCCCGGGGGCACCCCACCTGAACCTGCACGCATCGCCCGTGCCTGCGACGTGGTGCACGTACTGGCTGCCGGCGCCGCCCGCGGCAGGTCGGCCGCCGCCTGGGCGGTGCTGGCGTGGCTGGCCTGGTACGAGGGCAACGGTGCCCGGGCGGACCTGTGCCTGCAGCGGGCGCTGCGCCAGGATCCGACGCACCGGTTGGCCCAACTGATCCGCCGAGCCGTCGATCATGGCATCCCACCGGGGTGGGCCCGGGACCTGGCCGACGCCGGGTAGATGTTCCGGCCGGGCGCCCATCGTGGTGCCCAGCACTCGCCGACCGCGATACTCTCGAATCACGTCGAGGTCGATGAAGGAGCGAACAACATGGCAGTCGTCGTCGGGTTCATCGCAACCGCCGAAGGCCGAGCAGCACTGGAAGCCGCGATCGAGGAAGCGAAGTTGCGGTCCCGCCGCCTCCTCGTCCTCGTGCACGGGGCGCGGGAGGAGGACTCCGACGCGATCGAGGAGGCGATGGAGGAAGCTCGCAGCACGATCGAACCGAGCGGCGTGGACCACGAGGTGCGGCACCTGAAGCGGGGCAACGACGTGGCCGAGGCGCTGGTGCACACTGCGATCGACACCGACGCCGAACTCATCGTGATCGGCATCCGCCGCCGTTCCCCGCTGGGTAAGTTGATCCTCGGATCGAACGCCCAGCGGATCCTGCTGGAGTCCCCGTGCCACGTGCTCGCCGCCAAGCCAGTCGAGTGAGCGCCCGGGGGCAGTCATGACGCAGGCCGCGTTGAACTCGAGCCCGCTGCAGCCGGTCCATCTCGAGGCGGGTGCGCGGATGACCGACTTCGCCGGCTGGTCCATGCCGCTGCGGTATACCAGCGACAAGGCAGAGCACCACGCGGTGCGTCGGCACGCGGGAATGTTCGACCTGTCGCATATGGGTCAGATCGAGGTCAGCGGACCTCAAGCCGCGGACGCCCTGGACGTGTCGTTGGTCTCCGCTGTCTCCCGGCTGAAGATCGGCCGTGCCCGCTACACCATGCTGGTGGCGCCGGACGGCGGGATCCTGGACGACCTCATCGTCTATCGCCTCGCGGACCAGGAGTTTCTCGTCGTTGCCAACGCCGTCAACCGCCTCACCGTGCTGGATGAGATCACTCGCCGCGGTGAAGGATTCCAGGCCGCCGTGGTGGACCGCACCCCCCACCGGGCGCTGATCGCCGTCCAAGGACCGGAGGCGGCCCGGATCCTGGGCCCCCTCCTCCCGATCCAGTTGGACCAGGTGCGGTACTACTCGGCAACGCTGACCGAGATCGACCGCGTGCCGGTGCTGCTCGCGCGTACCGGCTACACCGGTGAGGACGGGTTCGAACTGAGCCTGCCGGCAGACTCGGCCATCGGCGTGTGGCACACGATCCAGGCGGCCGGCGGAGCCGATCTGCACCTGTGCGGCCTCGCGGCCCGGGACAGCCTACGGCTGGAGGCCGGCATGCCCTTGTACGGCCAGGAACTGGGCCCCGGGATCACCCCGTACGAGGCGGGAATGGGCCGACTGGTGCACGGGGATCGGCGCTTCGTGGGCGCCGCGGCCCTGGCCGAGCGGGCCGCCGAAGGCCCCCGCAGCCATCTCGTCGGCCTGACCGGCACCGGCCGCCGCGCCGCGCGCCAGGGATACCGGGTGCTCCGGGACGGTGACCCGGTCGGCACGATCACCTCCGGGGCGCTGTCGCCGACCCTCGACCACCCGATCGCCCTGGCCCGGCTGGATCGCCGTTACCCACCCGGACAGATGCTGCAGGTGGACGTGCGCGGTAACCTGCAGCCCATGGAGGTCGTCGACCTCCCCTTCTACCGACGGCCCGACTAGTCACGACGACGTTACGGGCACCACCGAGATAGTGCGGGCACCACCGACGATGGTCGCTCGCCCGGCAATCGAGGAGCAGAGCCGATGAGTATCCCCGCGGACCGGCACTACACCAAGGAACACGAATGGGTGATCCTGCAGGAGGACGTGGCCACTGTGGGCGTCACCGCCTACGCAGCCGAGGAACTGGGGGACGTGGTCTACGTCGACCTGCCGGAGGTGGGCGCGCAACTGACCGCCGGGGAGCCCTGTGGGGAGATCGAGTCCACCAAGTCGGTCTCGGAACTGTACGCACCGGTCAGCGGCGAGGTGCAGAGCGTGAACGAGGCCGTCACCGACAACCCGGAGATGGTGAACGAGGACCCCTACGACGCCGGCTGGTTGTTCACCGTCAAGGTCTCCGGCACCGGCGACTTCCTCGACGCCGAGGCGTACGGAGAGTTGACCACCAACTAGGGCCCGGCCCGGCAGATCCGCGCCCGACACCACCGCTGAAGTGAGGTCCTGACTTGGTTCACACCATCCCGGAGTTCGTCCACCGGCACGTCGGTCTCACCGACGCCGACCAGCGCACCATGCTGCGGGCCATCGGCAAGGACAGCACCGCCGCGCTGCTCGATGCCGCCATGCCGGCAGCCATCCGCACACCGGACCTGCCGGAGGTGCCGTTCGCGTCCTCCGAGGCGCAAGTGCTGGCCGAACTGCGGCAGATCGCGGCGAAGAACACCGTGCGCACCTCGATGATCGGCCGCGGGTACTACGACACCATCACCCCCACCGTGATCACCCGGAACGTCCTGGAGAATCCCGGCTGGTACACCGCCTACACCCCCTACCAGCCGGAGATCTCCCAGGGCCGGCTGGAGGCGCTGCTGAACTTCCAGACGATGATCTCCGACCTCACCGGTCTGGAGGTCACCGGGGCATCGATGCTCGACGAGGCCACGGCTGTGGCCGAGGCGATGCTGCTGGCACGCCGGGTGGTCAAGGCCAAGGACCGGACGGCGTTCCTCGTCGACGCCGACACGCTGCCGCAGACCAAAGCCGTGCTGGCCACGCGCGCCCGGGCCGTCGGCGTGGATCTGGTGGAGTTCGACGTCACCGCCGCACCCGCCGGGGTGGACCGGGCCTTCGGCGTGCTGATCTCCTACCCCCAGGCCAGCGGGCGGGTCCCCGAGCGCCGCCAGCTGGAGGCCTGGACGCAAGCAGCCGCGGACGTCGGCGCGCAGGTCGCCGTGGCCGCCGACCTGCTCGCACTGACGCAGTTGACCGAACCAGCGGCCTGGGGCGCCGACATCGTCGCCGGCACCACCCAGCGCTTCGGTGTGCCGATGGGCTTCGGCGGACCGCACGCGGGGTTCCTTTCGGTGCGCCAGGGGCTGCAGCGACAACTGCCCGGGCGCCTGGTCGGGCTGTCCAAGGACGCCGACGGCGCACCCGCGCTGCGCCTGGCCCTACAGACCCGCGAGCAACACATCCGGCGGGAGAAGGCCACCTCCAACATCTGCACCGCCCAAGTGCTGCTGGCGGTCATGGCGGCGATGTACGCGGTGTATCACGGCCCGGAGGGGCTGCGCCGGATCGGAGCGCGCGTGCACGGCCACGCCACGGACCTGGCGAGCCGGTTACGGCAGCGCGGCATCGCCGTCGTGCATCACTCGTTCTTCGACACCGTCCAGCTCCGCGTACCGGGGCGCGCCGATGCGGTCCTGGACGCCGCGCTCGCGCGGAACATCACGCTCTGGCGGGAGGACGCCGACACGGTCGCGATCGCCTGTGACGAGGTCACCACCGCCGAGATCCTCGAGGCGGTCGTCGAAGCGGTGATCGAAGCGACCGCGCCCGCCGCGGCGCGTGCCCGGGACGAGGCCGAGCCGGACCGGGAGTTCGCGGTCGACCCGGCCCTGCGGCGCACCAGCGAGTTCTGCTCCCACCCGGTGTTCTCCTCCTACCACTCCGAAACGGCGATGATGCGGTACCTGCGCCGCCTGCGGGCCAAGGACTACGCCCTGGACCAGGGCATGATCCCGCTCGGTTCATGCACCATGAAACTGAACGCGGCCACCGAGATGGCCGCGATCACCTGGCCCGAGTTCGCCCGGATCCACCCGTTCGCACCCGCCCAGGACGTTGCGGGGTACACCGAGTTGATCGACTCGCTCAGTTCCTGGCTGGCCGACCTCACCGGGTACGCGAAGGTCAGCGTGCAGCCCAACGCCGGCTCCCAGGGAGAACTGGCCGGGCTGCTGGCGATCCGGCGCTATCACGAGGCGAACGGGGCGCACGAGCGGGACATCTGCATCGTGCCGGCGAGCGCGCACGGCACGAACGCCGCCTCGGCGGTGCTGGCCGGTCTGCAGGTGAGGATCGTGGCGACCGCCGAGAACGGGGACGTGGACCTGGGGGACCTGCGCCGGGTCCTGGATGAGCACCCCGGCCGGATCGCCGCGATCATGGTGACCTACCCCTCCACCCACGGGGTCTACGAGCACGGCATCACCGACTTGTGTCAGATGGTGCACGAGGCCGGTGGGCAGGTGTACATCGACGGCGCGAACTTCAACGCCCTGGCCGGCTACTCCGGCCTGGGGTCGATCGGCGGGGACGTCTCCCACCTGAACCTGCACAAGACGTTCTGCATCCCCCACGGTGGCGGCGGCCCGGGTGTGGGACCGGTGGCGGTGGCCGAGCACCTCGTGCCGTTCCTGCCCGGGCATCCCGGGGCGGCGGACCTGGGGGAGGAGGGCACGGTCAGCGCCGCACCCTACGGCTCGCCCTCGATCCTGCCCATCAGCTGGGCCTACATCCGCCTGATGGGCAGCGCCGGCCTACGCGAGGCCACGGCCGCGGCGGTGCTGTCGGCCAACTACATCGCGGCCCGTCTGCACGAGTACTACCCGGTGCTGTACCGCGGGGACAACGGGCTGGTCGCCCACGAGTGCATCCTCGATCTGCGTCCGTTGACGGCACGCACCGGCATCACGGTGGAGGACGTGGCCAAACGGCTGATCGATTACGGCTTCCACGCGCCCACGATGGCGTTCCCGGTCTCCGGGACGCTGATGGTCGAGCCCACCGAGTCGGAGGACCTGCAGGAGATCGACCGGTTCATCGAGGCGATGGTCTCCATCCATGGCGAGATCGAACGGGTCGCCGAGGGTCGCTGGCCCAAGGGGGAGGACCCGCTCACCAACGCCCCGCACACCGCAGCCAGCGTGCTGGGGGAGTGGGACCGGCCCTACACGCGCGAACAGGCCGTGCATCCTGTACCGCAGGTGGCCGAGGACAAGTACTGGCCGCCGGTGCGGCGGGTGGATGGCGCCTACGGGGACCGGAACCTGGTCTGCACCTGCCCGCCGGTGGAGGCCTACGCCGAGGCGTGAGCATGGCGGGGCGCGGCGCGACGACTGTGGGAGCCTGGAAACCGCGCCGTGCGTGGGATTCGGCGGCCCGTAGGCACGGAAAACGCCCGGTGTTGGGAATGTCTGGGAGCCGCTGACGTTATAATGAACGGGCACCGACACTGCGCAGCCGGGCCGGAACCCGTCCGACCGCAGCCAGCATCCTGATCGAAAGTGTAACTCGCGACGATATGACACGTCGGCGTCCTGGGTAGATGACCACGGCCTGACCCGGGCCGCGATGCTCGATGCCCGACCAGCAACCCCCGCCCAAGGAGAAACCCGAAGACATGCCGGATATCACGACCGAGGAGAAGCCCACCACGTCGACTCGTACCCGGCGTGCAAGTGGCAACGGGACGGCCGCGGGAGCGAAGAAGGCCTCGACCGCCAAGAGCGCGCCGAAGACCGCCGCGAAGACGACGGCGAAACCGAAGACCACCGCCAAGAGCGCACCGAAGACGGCGGAGAAGTCCACCAAGAGCGCACCGAAGAGCACCGCCAAGAAGCCGGCCGCGAAGCGGGGTGCCACGGAGAAGAAGACGACGGCGAAGAAGGGTACCGCGAAGACCGCTGAGGCTGCTGAGCCGGCCCTGACCGTAGTGGCGGACGACGCCGAGGAAACCCCGGCTGCGGATTCCAAGGCCACCCAGGACGCCAGCGGTGAGGAAACGGCGTTCGTGTTCTCCGACTCCGACGACGATGACGCCCCTGCCCAGCAGGTTGTCACCGCCGGAGCCACCGCCGACCCGGTCAAGGACTACCTGAAGCAGATCGGTAAGGTCGCGCTGCTGAACGCGGTGCAGGAAGTGGAACTGGCGAAGCGGATCGAGGCGGGCCTGTTCGCCGAGGAGAAACTCGCCAACCCCCCGTTCGGCCCGGAGTGGGACAAGACCAAGGCCAGTGCCGAGGACCGGCGGCTGTACCGCGACCTGCACTGGATCGCGCAGGACGGTAAGCGGGCCAAGAACCATCTGCTGGAGGCCAATCTGCGGTTGGTGGTCTCCCTCGCCAAGCGCTACACCGGCCGCGGGATGCTCTTCCTGGACCTGATCCAGGAGGGCAACCTGGGACTGATCCGGGCGGTGGAGAAGTTCGACTACACCAAGGGCTACAAGTTCTCCACCTACGCCACCTGGTGGATCCGTCAGGCCATCACTCGCGCCATGGCGGACCAGGCGCGCACCATCCGTATCCCGGTGCACATGGTGGAGGTCATCAACAAGCTCGCGAGGGTCCAGCGCCAGATGCTGCAGGACCTGGGCCGCGAACCCACCCCGGAGGAACTGGCCGCCGAACTGGACATGACCCCGGAGAAGGTCGTGGAGGTGCAGAAGTACGGCCGCGAGCCGATCTCCCTGCACACCCCGCTCGGCGAGGACGGAGACAGCGAGTTCGGTGACCTGATCGAGGACTCCGAGGCGGTCGTGCCCGCCGACGCGGTCAGTTTCACGTTGCTGCAGGAACAGTTGCACTCGGTGTTGGACACGTTGTCGGAGCGTGAGGCCGGTGTGGTCTCGATGCGCTTCGGGCTCACCGACGGCCAGCCCAAGACCCTCGACGAGATCGGGAAGGTCTACGGGGTCACCCGGGAGCGGATCCGGCAGATCGAGTCCAAGACGATGTCGAAGCTCCGCCACCCCAGCCGCTCCCAGGTCCTGCGGGACTACCTGGACTAAGGAGCACGGTCCCCGGCGTCCGTCGGGTCACGGGTACGCCACGCCGGGTAGCCAGTGCTCGGGTGCGAGCCGATCCAGCAGCGGTCCCCTCACCGGGGGCCGCTGCTGGTGTTTCTGCCGGTGTTTCGGGGTGTGGCGAAACGCCGCGCCCCGGTGCGGAACGCCATGCGGCGGTGCGGAACGCCACGTCGCGGTGTGGAACGCCGCGACGGGTCCGCGGGGGCGAAAAGCACCGAGCCCCGGGACCGTCATTGGTGGCGGTCCCGGGGCTCGGCGTGGCTGAGTGGTGAGGAGGCTAGTCCTCTTCGTGTAGTCGCTGGCTCTCGTCCTGGATGTGGGTGGCCACATCGGCGAGGGCCTCGGCGTGCTTACGGCCGTGGTGCGCGCAGAACAGCAGTTCCCCGGCCTCCAGGTGTACCCGGACATAGGCCTGAGCCCCACAAGCGTCGCAACGGTCAGCGCCGGTCAGTTCAGGGGTCGCATGTTCGGTCGTCAAAGTACTCACATTGCTATGTAATCACCTCCGCGCCGGTTCGAGCGCATCGGCGGGGCGCGGTTCGCTGACCGCGTAGCCCTATTCCTGCCCGCGTACGCTGGCAGCGAACACCGGTGCCCGCGGCCGCCTGTCGGGGCGGTGGGGCCCGGCGGGGACCGCGGCGGGGAACTGCCTCGGCGAGGTATGGCGGTGCCACCATCGCCCCACCGGGCGCCTTAGCATGAGGCACGTGGCTCGTACCGATTCCAGTTACACCGCCCGGCACCTGTCCGTCCTGGAAGGGCTGGAGGCGGTTCGTAAGCGACCCGGGATGTATATCGGCTCCACCGACTCCCGCGGGTTGATGCACTGCCTCTGGGAGATCATCGACAACGCGGTCGACGAGGCGCTCGAGGGGCACGGGGACACCATCGAGGTGGTGCTGCACGCCGATGAGTCGGTGGAGGTGCGGGACAACGGCCGCGGCATCCCCGTGGACAACGTGACCGACCTGAACATCTCCGGCGTCGAGGTGGTCTTCACCAAACTGCACGCGGGCGGGAAGTTCGGCAACGGCTCCTACGCCGCCTCCGGGGGCCTGCACGGAGTCGGTGCCTCGGTGGTGAACGCGTTGTCGGAACGTCTGGACGTGCAGGTGGACCGCGGTGGCAAGACCCACGCGATGTCCTTCCACCGGGGCGAGCCGGGAGTGTTCGACGACGCCGGCGGCCCGGACCCGGATTCGCCGTTCACCCCGTTCGTGGACTCCTCCGAACTGGCGGTGGTGGGCAAGGTGGCGCGTCGACGCACCGGCACCCGGGTCCGCTACTGGGCCGACCGGCAGATCTTCCCGCCCAGTGCGACCTTCTCCTACGACGAGCTCATCACCCGCGCCCGGCAGACCTCGTTCCTCGTGCCCGGTCTGACGATCAAGGTGCGGGATGAACGCCGGCTGCCGGGCACCCCCGGGGAGGACGGGCCGGTGGAGGAAGTCTTCCGCCACGACGGCGGCGTGGTCGACTTCGTCGAGTTCCTCGCCGCTGACGGTCCGGTCACCGACGTCTGGCACATCAAGGGTGAGGGCACCTTCACCGAGACCGTCCAACGCCTGGACGCCAAGGGCCAGCTGCGCCCGCACGAGGTGGAGCGGACCTGCGAGGTGGAGATCGCCCTGCGGTGGGGCGTGGGCTATGACACCGAGATCCGCAGTTTCGTCAATATCATCGCCACCCCCAAGGGCGGCACGCACCTGACCGGGTTCGAGCAGGGGCTGGTGCGGGTGATGCGTAAACAGATCGAGGCCAACGCGCGCAGACTCAAGATCTCGGCGAAGAGTTCCAAGGAGCGCATCGAGAAGGACGACGTGCTCGCCGGCCTGACCGCGGTGGTGACGGTCAGCGTCCCCGAACCGCAGTTCGAGGGGCAGACCAAGGAAGTGCTGGGCACCGCGCCGGTGCGGTCGATCGTGGCCAAGGTGCTGGAGCAACACCTCACCAGCCGGCTGACGTCGACCAAGCGAGCCGACAAGATCCAGGCTACCGCCGTGCTGGAGAAGATCGTCGGGGAGATGCGGGCCCGGGTCTCGGCGCGGATGCAGAAGGAGCTCTCCCGGCGCAAGAACGCCCTGGAGACCTCGACCCTGCCCGCCAAGCTGGCCGACTGCCGCACCACCGATGTGGATCGCTCGGAGTTGTTCATCGTGGAGGGGGACAGCGCGCTGGGAACCGCCAAACTGGCGCGCAATTCCGACTTCCAGGCGCTGTTGCCGATCCGGGGCAAGATCCTCAACGTGCAGAAGGCCTCACCGGCCGAGATCCTGAAGAACGCCGAGTGCGCCTCGATCATCCAGGTGCTCGGCGCGGGCTCGGGCCGGACCTTCGACCTGGACCAGGTCAGGTACGGCAAGGTGGTGCTGATGACCGATGCGGACGTGGACGGGGCGCACATCCGCACGTTGTTGCTGACCCTGTTCTTCCGGTACATGCGGCCCCTGGTGGAAGCCGGCCGGGTGTTCGCCGCCGTTCCCCCTCTGCACCGGGTGGAGACCCTCGCCCAGGGGGCACGCAAACGCGAGGTGACCTACACCTACTCCGACGCCGAGCTGCATAAGCACCTGGCGAAGCTCCAGCGGGCCGGCCGGCGATGGGCCGAACCCATCCAGCGGTACAAGGGACTGGGGGAGATGGACGCCGATCAGCTCGCCGAGACCACCATGGACGTGGGTAAGCGAACGCTGCGCAAGATCACCATGGCCGACCAGCAGGCGGTGGAGCAGGCCGAGCAGGTCTTCGAGCTGCTCATGGGCAACGAGGTGGCGCCGCGCAAGGACTTCATCGTCGCCGGCGCCGGCGTACTGGACCGGGAGCGGATCGACACGTGAGCGGTCCGGCGGCGCGCGTGCTGCTCGTTGCCCCGAACGCGCCGGGGGCATACCCTGCCGATGTGATCAGCCCGGAGCAACGTCTGCAGGCGCGGGGCGGGGAACGGCGATGAGTAACGTGGAGCCGTCGCTCGCCCAGCGGGCCCAACCTCCGACCGTGCTGACGCTACCGTCCAGTGACTTCGGCCTGCAGTGGCGCCCGCTGCGCGCCACCGACGCGCAACGTCTGCACGAACTGTTCGGACGGATCGAGGCCGCCGACAACCCGCCTTACCGCACGACCCTGGAGGAGGCGCAGGAGAACTTCTCCGGGGCGTGGAAGAACCCGGAGAACAACTCCCTGGGGGGCTTCGATCCCGACGGTGCGATCCGTGCGTACGGCACCGTCGTGGTGCACCCGGGGGACACCCGGGTGGTACGGGCGTTCCTCGAAGGGGGTATCGACCCGCAGTGGCGCCGCCGGGGGATCGGCTCGGCGTTGCTGGACTGGCAGATGGGCCGGGCCCGGCAGATGTTGGCCGAGTCCGGTAAGGAGGGGCTCGGCCGGATCCTGGTGCATGTGGAGGAGGGCATGGCCGATGCCTCCAGCATGCTCACCGAACGAGGATTCCACCAGATCCGCCATTACACCGAGATGCGGCGTGATCTGAGCCTGCCCCTGCCGGAGGGTCCCCTACCCCGACACCTGGAACTGGTGCCCTGGCAGGCCGAACTCGACGACCAGGTGCGGATCGCTCACAACGACGCCTTCGCCCAGCACGACGGGTCGGAGCCGCACACCCCGGAGACCTGGCAGGACGGGCGCACCTATTTCGTGCCGTCATGGAGTTTCCTGGTGCTGGATCGCACCACGGACCGGGCGCAGGTGGCCGGTTACCTGTACTCCGGGCGATACGAGCAGGACTGGGAAGCGGTGGGCGGCTCCGAGGGCTACATCGACATCCTGGGCGTGCGGCAGCCGTGGCGTGGTCAAGGCATCGGAACCGCACTGCTGGTGCGCGCACTTCGGGCCTACGCCGAGGACGGGATGCAGTACGCCGGCCTGGGCGTGGACGTGCCGGCGCTGACCACCGACTTCGGACTGTTCACCAAACTCGGCTTCGAGCCGTTCCGCCGTTCCACGATGTACGCGGTGGAGATCTGACCCGGCGGACCGGTACGGCGAGCCTCCGGCGCCGCTCGGGCGTCCGGTCAGCCCGGCGCGGCTCGCGTGGTCGGCTGGCCCGCCCCGCGTCGGCTAGCCCAGTCCCGCGTCGGCTAGCCCAGCCCCGCGATCGGCGCG
>CALKWS010000315.1 GCA_938004115.1 uncultured Ruaniaceae bacterium | reverse complement strand
GAGTAGTCGAACTCGATGCCCTGCCCGATGCGGTTCGGCCCGGATCCCAGGATCAGGACCGCCGGGCGCTCCCGGGGGACCACCTCGGTCTCGGTCTCATACGTGGAGTAGTAGTACGGGGTGGTGGCGGGGAACTCCCCCGCACTGGTATCCACCGTCTTGTACACCGGATGCAGCCCGAAGGCGTGCCGCAGTTCCCGCACGGTGGTGGCGCTCAGTCCGCGGATGTCCCCGATCTGGGAGTCGGAGAACCCGTGTCGCTTGGCCCGGGCGAGTACGGCGGCGTCCAGGCGTTGCGCCCCGGCCAGATCATCGGCCACCTCCTGCAGCAGGGCCAGCTGGTCCACGAACCACGGGTCGATCCCGGTGGCCGCCACGATCTGCTCCGGCCGGGCACCGCCGCGGAGGGCCTGCTGGATCTGGATCAGCCGATGCGGGGTGGGGGTGGCGATCTGCTCGAGCAGCGCGGCGGTGCGCTCGGGGTCCGGGGCCGGTCCGGAGTAGTCGAAGGCGATCTCCGGGGTGTCGATGGATCGCATGCCCTTCTGCAGCGCCTCGGTGAAGTTGCGGCCCAGCGCCATGGCCTCGCCGACCGACTTCATCGTGGTGGTCAGCAACGGCTCCGCGGCGGGGAACTTCTCGAAGTTGAAGCGCGGGACCTTGACCGCCACGTAGTCCAGGTTCGGCTCGAACGCCGCGGGGGTGGTCCCGGTGATGTCGTTGGTGATCTCGTCCAGGGTGTAGCCGATGGCGAGTCTGGCGGCGATCTTCGCGATCGGGAAGCCGGTGGCCTTGGAGGCCAGGGCGGAGGAGCGCGACACCCGGGGGTTCATCTCGATCACCACGACCCGGCCGGTACTCGGGTGCACGGCGAACTGGATATTGCACCCGCCGGTGTCCACCCCCACCTCGCGGATGACGGCGATGCCCACGTCCCGTAGTTTCTGGTACTCCCGGTCCGTCAGTGTCATCGCCGGGGCCGCGGTGATGGAGTCCCCGGTGTGCACCCCGACCGGATCGACGTTCTCGATCGAGCAGACCACCACCACGTTGTCCGCGCTGTCGCGGACCAGTTCGAGCTCGTACTCCTTCCACCCCAGGATCGACTCCTCCAGGAGCACCTCCGCGGTCGGTGAATAGTGCAGGCCGGCGCCCGCGATCCGGCGCAGTTCGGTCTCGTCCCGGGCGATGCCCGAACCCAGCCCGCCCATGGTGAACGAGGGCCGCACCACGATCGGGTAGCCCAGGTCCCCCGCCACCGCCACCGCCTCCTGGAGGGAGTGCACGATAGAACTGCGGGCGCTTTCCGCCCCGCAGCGTTCCACCACGTCCTTGAACGCCTCCCGGTCCTCGGCCAGGTGGATCGAGGCGGTGTTGACGCCGATCATCTCCACCCCGTACCGCTCCAGCACCCCGGACTCATCCAGTGCGATCGCGGTGTTCAGGGCCGTCTGCCCGCCCAGGGTGGGCAGGATGGCGTCCGGGCGCTCCTTGGCGATGATCGAGGCGACGACGTCGGGGGTGATCGGTTCGACGTAGGTGGCGTCGGCGAACTCCGGGTCGGTCATGATGGTGGCGGGGTTGGAGTTCACCAGGATGACCCGCAGCCCCTCCTCCCGCAGCACCCGGCACGCCTGGGTGCCGGAATAGTCGAACTCGGCGGCCTGGCCGATCACGATCGGTCCGGAGCCGATCACCAGCACGCTGGACAGGTCAGGACGACGGGGCATCAGACTTCCTCACCGGCGGCCGGGGCCACCGCATCGGTGGCGATCATCGCCACGAACCGGTCGAACAGGTCGGCCGCGTCGCGCGGGCCGGCGGCGGCCGCGGGGTGAAACTGCACGGAGAAGGCCGGGACGTCGGCGCACTCCAGTCCCTCCACTACCCCGTCGGTCAGGGACACGTGGGAGACCCGCACGCCACCGAACCGGCCGTCGCCGCGGGTGCCGGTGGCGCCCTGCCCGCCGGGTTCGGCCACCGCGAAACCGTGGCCGTGGGCGGTGATGTGCACCCGGCCGGTGCGCAGGTCCCGCACCGGGTGGTTCAGGCCGTGGTGGCCGACCTTCAACTTGTAGGTGGCCAGCCCGAGCGCACGTCCGAGCAGTTGGTGCCCGAGGCCGACGCCGAAGAACGGCACCCGGGCGGTGAGCACGGCGCGCAGTACCTCCACCGCCTGGTCCGCCGCTCCCGGGTCCCCCGGGCCGTCGGTGAACAGCACGCCGGCAGGTTTCGCGTCCAGCAGGTCCTCGGCACCGGTGCCCGCGGGCAGCACGCGCACCCGCACTCCCCGTTCGGTCAGGTGCCGGGCGGTCATGCGGGCCGACCCCAGGTCCACCACGGCGACAGTGCCCACCGGCGGGTCGAACCCTCCGTCCGGTTCGATCGTGTGGGCCGCCGGGGTGGTGACCTGGCTCAGGTCCATCGCGGCCGCCGGCGCGGCTGCGCGTACCTGCTCGACCAGGTCGGCCAGTCCCTGGCGGCCGGGCACGGCGGGAAGATGCGGGCCGGAGAAGATCCCGGCACGCATCGCCCCGTGCACGCGCAGGTGGCGGGTCAGGGCCCGGGTGTCCACCTCGGCGATCCCGACCACGTCCTGGGCCTGCAGTTCGTCGGCCAGTTCGGTGTCCGCCCGCCAGCTGGAGGCCCGCCGGGCCGGATCGCGCACCACCAGCCCGCGTGCCCAGATCCGCTTGGCCTGCGGATCCTCACCGTTCAGGCCGACATTGCCCACATGGGGGGCCGTCATCAGCACGATCTGTCCGGCGCGGGCGGCGTCGGTGAGCGTCTCCTGGTATCCGGTCATCCCCGTGGTGAAGACCAACTCCCCCAGCGTCCTGCCGCGGGCGCCGTAGGCCCGGCCGCGGGCCACGGTCCCGTCCTCCAGCACCAGCAGCGCCTCCTGCTCGCCGTACGGGAGGAGTGGGTGGGTGGTTGGCACCGAAGGGCTCATGACGTACTCCGCTCATCCTGGAGGTGACCGTCCAGCACCGTGGGCCGGCCGGCGTAGAAGGTTGCCCGCACCGCCGCCGGCAACACCCGCCCCGCGTAGGGGGTGTTCCTGCTCGCGCTGGCCTGCCCTTCGGGGTCCACCGGGGTCGGGGCGGCAGGGTCGATCAGGGTCAGGTGTGCCGGGGCACCCGCGGTCAGGGGTTGCCCCTGGCCTCCGACGCGACCGATCCGGGCCGGTGCGGTGGACATCACCCGGGCGATGTCGGCCCATCCGAAGTCATGCTGGTGCGGGGTGATCATCGCCTCCGCCACCACGCCGACCGCGGTCTCCAGGCCGGTCATGCCGAACGCGGCGGCCGAGAACTCACAGTCCTTGTCCTCCTGGGTGTGCGGTGCGTGGTCGGTGGCGACGATGTCGATCGTGCCGTCCGCCAGCCCGGCGCGCACCGCTTCCACGTCCTCCGCGGTGCGCAGCGGCGGGTTCACCTTGTAGACCGGATCGTAATCGGCGAGCAGGTCGTCGGTCAGCAGCAGGTGGTGCGGAGTGACCTCGGCGGTGACCGTGATCCCCCGGGCCTTGGCCCACCGCACGATGTCGACCGCGCCGGCGGTGGACAGGTGGCAGATGTGCACCCGGGACCCGACGTGTTCGGCCAGCAGCACGTCGCGGGCGATGATCGCCTCCTCGGCGACCGCCGGCCATCCGGTCAGCCCGAGATCGGCGGACATCCGCCCCTCGTGCATCACCGCACCGGCGGTCAGGCGCGGGTCCTGTGCATGCTGGGCGATCACGCCGTCGAACGCCTTGACGTACTCCAGGGCCCGGCGCATCAGCAGCGGATCCGACACGCACTTACCGTCATCGGAGAACACCCGCACGGCGGCGGCCGAGTCCGCCATCGCCCCGAGTTCGGCCAGCCGGGTCCCGCCCAGGCCGACCGTCACCGCGCCGACCGGCCGCACCTCGACCCACCCGGCGTCCCGCCCCAGGTGGTACACCTGCTCCACCACCCCGGCGGTGTCCGCCACCGGGTCGGTGTTGGCCATCGCGTGCACGCAGGTGAATCCGCCGGCCGCCGCGGCCCGGGTGCCCGAGGCCACGGTCTCGGCGTCCTCCCGGCCGGGTTCGCGCAGGTGGGTATGCAGGTCCACCAGCCCGGGCAGGGCGATCAGGCCCTCGGCGTCGATCACCTCGGTGCCGGCGCCGGCGGCCCGGCGTGCGTCCGGGCCGGTGGCCGCGATCACCCCGTCGGCCAGGAGCAGGTCGGTGGCCTGGCCACCCAGCAGGGCAGGACCCTGCAACAGGTACGTCCGCGACATCTGGTCATGCCTCCAGTGGGAGTTCGGGGCGGGACTCGCTGCGCCCGGCCAACAGCAGGTAGAGCACTGCCATCCGCACCGCCACCCCGTTGGCGACCTGTTCGCGGATCGTGGACCGGTGCGAATCGGCGGCGGCGGCGCTGATCTCCAGTCCCCGGTTCATCGGCCCGGGGTGCATGACGATGGCGTGCTCGGGCATCGCGGCCAACCTGCTGGCGTCCAGACCGTACCGGCGCGCGTACTCCATCGGGGAGGGGAAGAACCCGCCGGCCTCGCTCGACATGCGCTCGCGCTGCACCCGGAGCATCATCACCGCGTCCGGCTGGTGGGAGGCGATCGCCGCGTCCAGGTCATAGGTCACCTCGCACGGCCAGGCGCGTACCCCGACCGGCAGGAGCGTGGGCGGGGCCACCAGGAGCACGTCGGCACCGAGGATGTGCAGCAGGTCCACGTTGGAGCGGGCCACCCGGGAGTGCAGCACGTCCCCGACGATCACCACCCGCAGGCCACGTAGATCCGCTCCGCGGGATGCCGCGGCGCGCAGCCGCCGGCGCATCGTGTAGGCGTCCAGCAGTGCCTGGGTGGGGTGCTGGTGGGAGCCGTCCCCGGCGTTGAGCACCGGGGCGTCGATCCAGCCGGTGTGCGCCAGCCGGTGCGGGGCGCCGGAGGCGGAGTGCCGGATCACCACGGCGTCCGCTCCCATCGCCTCCAGCGTCTGTGCGGTGTCCTTCAGCGACTCTCCCTTGGAGACCGAGGAGCCCTTGGCGGAGAAGTTGATGACGTCGGCCGAGAGCCGCTTCGCGGCCGCCTCGAAGGAGATCCGGGTGCGGGTGGAGTCCTCCAGGAAGAGGTTGACGACGGTCAGCCCGCGCAGGGTGGGGAGCTTCTTGATCTGACGTTGCTGGGTGGCGGACATCGTCTCGGCGGTATCGAGGATGTCGATCGCCTCCTCCCGGCTCAGGTCGCCGGCGGATAGCAGGTGCCTCATGCGAGCACCACCGCATCCCGGCCGTCCGTCTCCTGCAGGTGCACGCTGACCCGCTCGGTCCGGGAGGTGGGCAGGTTCTTGCCGATGAAGTCCGCCCGGATCGGCAGTTCACGGTGCCCGCGGTCCACCAGCACGGCCAGTTGGACCGCCCGGGGCCTGCCCAGGTCGGAGATGGCGTCCAGCGCGGCCCGGACGGTCCGGCCGGAGTAGAGCACGTCATCCACCAGCACCACCACGGCGTCGTCGATGCCGCGCGGTGGCAGGTGCGTGGGCGTCAGCGCCCGGGTGGGGTTGGTGCGCAGGTCGTCGCGGTGCATGGTGATGTCCAGCGTCCCCACCAGGTGCTCCAGGTCCGCGGTGGCCTGCGGGCCCTGCTCGGCCTGGATGATGCGCCGCCCGAGGCGGTGCGCCAGCGGGACCCCCCGGGTGGGAACGCCGAGCAGGATCACGTCCTCGGCGCCCTTGTTGCGTTCCAGGATCTCGTGTGCGATGCGGGTCAGTGCCCGGGAGATCTCCTCCGGGCCGAGGACCTCGGTGCCGAGGCTGCCAGAGTTCATCTGGCTCCCTCCTTCCCCGCCTCACTGGACGGGCTTAAAGGATCAGTGCCGCTGGCAACCTTACCGGCCGGCCGGACGCGGTTCGCGCACCCGTGGCGGCGTGGACGGGACGTTGGGCCCAGACCGGCGCGCGGAACCGGGGTTAGCGTGATGGTGACCACAACCCTGCGAGTACCGCATCGCCGGTGTGGACGGAGGTGGCGAGGATGAATCCGTGGTCGGTGGTGATCGCCGTGGTGGCGCTGGCGGCTCCGGTCGTCGCCGTGGTGCTGCGCCGGGGCATGGTACGCGGGCCCGGTCCGGGCTCAGTCGACCAGGGTCGGTCCCATCTGCGCGATCCGGGCGAGGAGGCCGTTGACGAATGAGGGGGACTCATCGGTGGACAGCGACCGGGCCAGCGTGACCGCCTCGTCGATCGCCACGGCGTTGGGGACCTCGGCGTTGTAGAGGATCTCCCAGGTGGCCGCCCGCAGCAGGGCCCGGTCCACCGCCGGCATGCGCTCCAGGCTCCATCCCTGGGAGAACGTGCTCAGCGCCTCATCGATCTGCTCGACGTGCTCGGCCACTCCCTCCACGACCTGGACGGTGTACTCCGGTAGCGCGGCCTGGGTGCCCGGATTGGCGATACGGTCGGCCAGCACGTCGACCATGACGCTACCGAGGCCGGGCTGCGTACCGTCCTGCCCGGCCCGAAGGTGGACGCGCTGATCGGCCTCGTAGAGGACGTCGACGGCCCGTTTGCGGGCTTTGCTGCGTGCCCGCACCTCAGTCGCTCACGCGGCCGAGGTACTCCCCGGTGCGGGTGTCCACCTTGACCTTGGTGTCCTGGTCCACGAACAGCGGGACCTGGATCTCGTACCCGGTCTCCAGCGTGGCCGGTTTGGTGCCCGCCGAGGACCGGTCGCCCTGCAACCCGGGTTCGGTGTAGGTGATGGTCAGGTTCACCGATGCCGGCAGTTCCACGTACAGCGGGGTGCCCTCGTGCAGCGCCACGATCGCGTCCTGGCCCTCGACCATGAAGTTGGCGGCCTCGTCCACCACGTCCGCGGCCACGTTGATCTGCTCGTAGTCGCTGGTGTCCATGAACACGAAGTCGGTGCCGTCGGCGTACAGGTACTGCATGTCCCGCTTGTCGACGTTGGCCACATCCACCTTGACCCCGGCGTTGAACGTCTTGGCCACCGTCTTGCCGGCCGGGACGCTCTTGAGTTTGGTCCGGACGAACGCACCGCCCTTGCCCGGCTTGACGTGCTGGAACTCCACCACGGACCACAACTGTCCGTCGATCTTCAGCACCATGCCGTTCTTCAGGTCATTGGTCGTTGCCACGCGTCGTCCTTTTCAGCTCGGGGAAGTCAGCGCCCTAGCCTATCGCGTTCAGCACGCCGGCGGCGGCCAGCCCCACCCCCGCCGCCCACAACCCGGAGGTGAGGGTGCCGATGATGAATCGTTCGGAGACCCCGCCGGCAGCGCTGAGTTCGGGGAACCGGCCCAGACCCTTGACCGCGATCACCACCGCGATCGCCGCTGGGTAGGCAGCGAGGATGGCTCCGGTGATCGCCAACCGTTCCAGGATGCCGATCCAGGTTCCACCCCGCAGCACCTGGGCCGGGTGCGGCCCGGACGGTCGCCGCGGCCCGGAGGCGGCGCCGGCGAGATCGGACTCGGGACGCTCGACTTCGGCGGTGGTGCCCTCGGCCCCCCGTTCGGCACGCCGCAGCACCCACACCGTGATCGGGTAGCCGCCCGCGGCCGACAGGGCCAGCGCGAGGACCACCACGGCGCCGATCAGGACCGCCGTCACGGGCCGGCCCCCGCGTCCAGGTCGGTGAGCAGCCGGATCGCCAGGGGGTGCACCGCCCGCTCCTCGGCCCACAGGGCGACCCGGAGCCGCTGCCCAACGGCCTGGGCGCTGACGCCCAGATCCCGGGCGACCTGCCGGTGAGTGGTGGCCCCTGCCCGGAGGCGGTCCACCACCTCCCAGCCGGCCTTCGACCTGCGGCGCACCACCGCGGCGATCAGTTGCAGCAACGCCTCAGCCTCCTCGGCACGGTGCTGCTCGCCGTCGTCCGCGCCGTCCGCGCACACCGCGAGCGGCACGGTCACGGCCTTGCTCCGCGCCCGCTCGACGGCGGTGCGGGCCCGCACGAATGCCGGACCGCCGGAGGCACGCGCCTCGTCGGCCAGGGTGGCGGTGCCGATGCCCACCCCGACCGCCCATTGTTGTTGCCGCTGCAACTCCAGGACCGCGTCCAGGCATGCGCCGGCGCCGGCGAAGACGCCCTGGATCTCATCGCCGACGGTCCGTTGGAACGGCAGCAGCATCTGCTCGGCCGCCGCCGGGGCCCACGCCGCGCCGGCCAGGTGGGCCAGGACGGCCTCCACCTGCTCCCCGGAGCGGCTGGACGCGTCCTGGTCTGCGGTCACCACGAACATAGAACTAGGTTACAGGCTTGATTGTAGCAAATCTAGTCCTGTGACTTGTTCTGTTGCAGGGCATGGAGCGCCAACCGGTAGGAGTCCGCGCCGAACCCGGCGATGGTGCCGGTCGCCACCCCGGCGATGACGCTGGTGTGGCGGAACACCTCCCGCGCCGCCGGGTTGGACAGATGTACCTCGATCAGCCGGGCACCGGCGTCGGTGACCTGGGTGGCGGCGTCGCGCAACGCGTAGGAGTAGTGGGTGAAGGCCGCCGGGTTGAGGATCACATCGACCCGGTCGTCCGCGGCCTGGTGCAGCCAGCGGACCATCTGCGCCTCGTCGTCGCTCTGCCGCCACCGCGCCTGCATGTCCAGTGCGGACGCCCATCGGCCGACCTCGCGTTCCAGCCGGCCGGCGTCCCACGTGCCGTAGATGTCGGGCTCGCGGGAGCCCAGCCGGGACAGGTTCGGTCCGTTGAGGACCATCACGGTGTGCACACCGTGAGTCTAGGGGCTCGGGCTCACCGCCTCGTAGCAGGCGCGCAGCACCTGTTCCTGCGGGCCCTCCACCCGGGTGGGGCGGCCGATCTCGTCCAGCACCACGAACCGCAGGGTTCCGGCGCGGGTCTTCTTGTCCCGGCGCATCGCGGTCAGCAGTCTCTCCCAGGACGCGCCCCGGTAGGTGGTGGGGAGCCCGACGGCGGTGAGCACGTCGCGGTGCCGGTCCAGCCCGGAGGCGTCCAGGTGGCCGGTGCGGTGGCCCAGCTCGGCGGCGAACACCATGCCGACTGCGACGGCGTCGCCGTGCCGCCACCGGTACTCCTCGGCGTTCTCGATCGCGTGCGCCAGCGTGTGGCCGTAGTTGAGGAACTCGCGCCGGTCTGCCTCGCGCAGGTCCGCGGAGACCACCTGCGCCTTCACCGCGATCGCCCGGCGGATGAGTTCGGCCAGCACCGCCCCGCCGGGGGCCTGCGCGGCACCGGGGTCGTGTTCGATCATGGTCAGGATCTGGGGGTCGGCGATGAACCCGCACTTGATCACCTCGGCCAGACCCGCCCGCAGGTCATCCGGTGGCAGGGTGGTCAGCATCTCCACGTCGCACAGCACCGCGACCGGTGAATGGAAGGAGCCCACCAGGTTCTTCCCGGCGGTGGTGTTGATCCCGGTCTTGCCTCCGACGGCGGCGTCCACCATGCCCAGCAACGTGGTGGGCAGGTGCAGGACCGGTACGCCCCGCAGCCAGGTGGCCGCGATGAATCCGGCCGCGTCGGTCACCGCTCCCCCGCCCAGGGCGACGATCACGTCCGAGCGGGTGAAGGCGTGCTCCCCCAGCAGGTCCCATGCCCCGGAGATCACGGCGAGGTCCTTGGCGTCCTCGCCGTCGGGCATCGGCAGGGTGTGCACCCGGCGTCCGGTCGCCCCGATCCGGGCGGTGAGCTCGGTGGCCGTGGACTGCAGCACCCGGGGGTGGACCAGCAGCACCTGTGCGGCGTCGGCGGGCAGGTGATCGGCCACCTGTGCCCGTGCCCCGGGCTGTACCTGCACCGGGTAATCGTGCTCGGCGCGGACCCAGATGGTGCTCACCGGTGCTCCAGCACGGCCAGCACCGCATCGCGGGACTGGTCCGGACTGAGGCCCGCGGTGGACACCTCCACGTCCGCGACCTCCTCGTACAGATGCCGGCGCGCATCCATCAGCTGCTGCCACTGTCGCCGGGGGCTGCCCACCAGCAGCGGACGCGCGGCGTTCAACCCGACCCGCCTGGCGGCATCGGCCAGGCCGACCGAGAGGTAGACCACGGTGTGCCCGGCGAGGTCCTGCCTGGTGCGCTCGTCCAGGATCGCCCCGCCTCCCAGGGCGATGACGCCGGTGTACTCGGACAGGGCCCGCTGCACCGCCTCGCGTTCCAGGGCGCGGAACGTCTCCTCACCGTCGCTGAGGAAGATGTCCGCGATCGGCTTGCCCGCGGCCTCCTCCACCAGGGTGTCGGTGTCGGTGAACGGCACCTCGAGGACGTCGGCGACCTTGCGACCGATGGTCGACTTCCCCGCTCCGGGCGGACCGACCAGCACCGCGTGGATCATCGCAGGTGCTCCGGGATGGCCGCCAGGTAGCCCTGCAGGTTGCGCCGCAGCTCCTCCAGCGAGTCCCCGCCGAACTTCTCCGTCAACGCCTCGGCCAGCACCAGCGCCGCCATCGCCTCGGCGATGACGGCCGCAGGAGCGGCGGCGCACACGTCGCTGCGCTGGTGGATGGCCTTGGCCGGGGCGCCGGTGGTGGTGTCCAGGGTGTCCAGGGGCCGGGGCACGGTCGAGATGGGCTTCAGCGCCGCGCGCACCCGGATCACCTCGCCGTTGCTCATGCCGCCCTCGATGCCGCCGGCGCGGTTCGTGCGCCGGCGCACCTGGCCGTCACGGTGGTGGATCTCATCGTGGGCGGCCGATCCACGCCGGGCGGCGGTGGCGAACCCGTCGCCGATCTCCACCCCCTTGATCGCCTGGATTCCCATGAGCGCCGAGGCCAGCCGGGCGTCGAGCTTGCGATCCCCGTGCACGTAACTGCCCAGTCCGGGAGGCACACCGTAGCCGAGTACCTCCACCACCCCGCCCAGGGTGTCTCCGTCCTTCTTCGCCGCATCGATCTCGGCGACCATCCGGGCCGAGGTCTCGGCGTGGAAGCACCGGATCGGGTCGGCATCCAGTGCGGTGGTGTCCGATGGGGCCGGGAGCGGGGCGTCTTCGGGTACGCCGACGGGTCCGAC
Organism: uncultured Ruaniaceae bacterium; assembly: GCA_938004115.1. Taxonomy (GTDB): domain Bacteria; phylum Actinomycetota; class Actinomycetes; order Actinomycetales; family Beutenbergiaceae; genus CALKWS01. Next base: position 22,647 of record CALKWS010000315.1, on the reverse strand, counting down.
GGCGACGACGTGGGAGACCAGTTCGATCCCGGCGGCCTGTTGCAGCATTGCGGCGGCCACGGTGCCCAGTGCCACCCGGGTCGCGGTCTCCCGAGCGGAGGCCCGTTCCAGCACCGGGCGGGCCTCCTCGAAGCCGTACTTGATCATGCCGGTGAGGTCGGCGTGTCCGGGCCGCGGCCGGGTGAGGGGTTTGTTGCGGGCCACTTCGCGGGTGTCCCCGGTGCCGGCGTCGATCTGCAGCAGCGCCGGATCCACCGGGTCGGCGGCCATCACGTGTTCCCACTTCGGCCACTCGGTGTTGGCGATCTGGATCGCGATCGGCCCGCCCTGGGTGCGGCCGTGTCGGACACCGCCGAGCAGGTGCACCTCGTCCTGCTCGAAGGACATCCGGGCGCCGCGCCCGTAACCCTGACGGCGGCGGGCGAGGCGGTCGGCGATCATCGCCGTGGTGATCTGCACCCCGGCCGGCACACCCTCGATCACGCCCACCAGGGCGGGGCCGTGGGACTCCCCTGCGGTTAACCATCTGAGCATCACCCCATCCTTCCACGGCTGAGCACCGGCCCGGCAGCACCGTCCGGCACCTGAACGCCCTGGTTTCCCCGGCCGGCCGTGACGCGCCGAGCGCGGCAACGCGCTGGATGGGCCCGCCGCGATGGGGTTGGATCGGGTGATGGACGTCGAACTGGACCAGATCCGGGACTTCCTGGCCCAGCACCAGCCCTACCAGGACCTGCCCCCGGAGATCCTCGATGAAGTGCCCGCCAGGCTCCAGGTCGCCTACTTCCGTCGCGGTGCGGTGGTGATCGAGCTGGGCGCCCGCAACGAACACGCCCATATCCTGCGGTCCGGGGCGGTGGACATCCTGGACTCCCTGGGTGAACTGGCGGACCGGGATGCGGCCGGTGACACCTTCGGGCTGTCCTCGGTGCTCACCGCGGGCCCGTCGCTGTACCGGATCGTGGCTCACGAGGACTCCCTGTGCTACCTGCTGCCCGCGGCGGACTTCCGCGAGCTGATGTCCCGGTCCGAAGCGTTCGCGCAGTACTTCATGCGCCAGCAGGTGGGCCGGTTCCGCGACGCGGTGGCGCCCCTGCGGCTGTCCGATCCCGGCTCGGCGATGCTGCGCACCCAGCTCAAGGAGATCCTGCGCCGCGAGCCGGTCACGGCGGCCCGGCACACGCCGGTCGACGAGGCAGCGCGGTTGATGGCCCGGGAACACGTCTCCGCGCTGCTGATCACCGACGGTCCGCAGCTGGTGGGCATCTTCACCGACCGGGACGTCCGGGCCCGTGTGGTGGCTGAGGGGCTGGACCCGTCGGTGCCGGTGGGCGAGGTGATGACTCCGGACCCGGTGACGATCCCGGCCGACCGCCTCGCGATGGAGGCGTTGGCCGAACTGAGCCACCACCAGGTGAACCACGTGCCGGTGATGCAGGAGGGGCGGGTGATCGGCGTGGTCACGGCCGCGGACCTGATGCGCCTGGCTCGGGACAACCCCACACTGCTGCTCTCCGAGGTGGCGCAGCAGTCAGACGTCAGCGCCCTGGCGGCGGTGGTGGCGCGCCTGCCCCAGGTGGTCCGTTCGGCCGCCGGTGCCCATGCCGCGCCCGGGGACGTGGCTCGTTTCATCACCGCGGTGGCCGACGGCGCCACCCGCCGGGTGGTGAGGCTCGCCGAAGCGGAACTGGGCCGCGCGCCGATGCCCTACTGCTGGGTGGCGCTGGGTTCCCAGGGGCGGCAGGAGGCCGGGTTGCACTCCGACCAGGACAACGCCATGATCCTCGCCCGCGACCCGACTCCGCAGGAGGAGCAGTACTTCACGGCCCTGGCCGCCTACGTGGTGGACGCCCTGGCCACGATCGGATACCCACGCTGCCCCGGGGAGGTGATGGCGACCAACCCGGCCTGGCGGGTGCCGGTGGACGTGTGGCGCCGGTACCTGGGGTCGTGGATCCGCGACCCCCAGCCGCAGGCGGTGCTGAACGCGCAGATCTTCTTCGACATGCGCCCCGTCCTGGGCGATCGTTCGCTGTTCGAGCGCACCCGGCAGGTGGTGCTCGAGCAGGCGCCGCGCTCCCGGCGCTTCCTCGCCCACCTGGCACAGGCGGCACACACGGCCAAGACGCCATTGGGATTCTTCCGTGACTTCGTGCTGGACGGCTCGGGCCGGGAGCAACGCACGCTGGACATCAAGGCCGGCGGCCTCGCCCCCATCTCCCAGATCGCCAGGCTCTCGGCGCTGGCGCTCGGGAACCGTGCCCTGGGCACGGTGGACCGGCTGCGCTCGGCCGCCGACACCCGGGTACTGTCGGCCGATCACGCCGCCGATCTGGTGGATGCCTATGACTTCCTCACCGCTCTGCGCACCCGCCATCAGGTACACAGCCACGCCGAGGGCGGCCCCGTGGACAACCGGTTGCCCCCGGCCTCGTTGTCCCCGTTCGAACGACGGCACCTGAAGAACGCTTTCGCGGTGGTGCGCCGGACCCAGTCCACGTTGCCCTACGTGTATCGGACCGAGGTGGTCGGCAGTTGATCGGGCGCTCCGGGCTGCGGCGCCGCCGGGCCGCCGCATCGGCCCTCGCCGCTGGTGCGCTGGCGCGGTACTACCGGGTCCCGCTGCCGGAGGACGGCATCCGGATGGTGGACGCACCGATCCTCGCCGTCGACCTGGAGTGCACCAGCCTGGACCTGGCTGCGGCCAGGATCCTCAGCGTGGGGCACGTACCGATCGACCGGCAACGGGTGGACCTGGCCGCCGCGCGGTACCTGGTGGTCAACGCCGGGGCGGAGGCCACCGGGAACGTGGCCGTCCACGGATTGACCGACGACGTCATCGCCACCGGGGCGCCGCTGGAACGCGCAGTGGAGCAGGTGCTGCAGGCCTGCGCGGGGCGGGTGTTGCTGGCCCACCATGCCCGGATCGAGACGACGCTGCTGTCCCGGGCCTGCCAGGTGCTGTACGGAGCGCCGTGGCACCCGCCGGTGATCGACACCATGGTGCTGGAGCGCAGGATACTTCGCCGCGGGGCGGACCGCCCCGACCGGGCCGGGGTGGACCTGGCGACCGCACGGGAACGCTACGGGCTGCCCCGGTACCGGTCACATCATGCCCTGACCGATGCGGTGGCGTGCGCCGAACTCTTCCTCGCCCAGATGCAGCAGTGGCCCGGCCGTCCGCCCACGCTCGGACGGGTACGCCTCGGCTGAGGGCCCACCTGGCGCGGCGGTGGCCGGCCGCTCAGGAGCCGAAGAGCGCACTCCCCCACACCAGCCCCACCACCGCCCCGGCGATCATCCACGGACCGAAGGCAAGGTGGGTCCTGCGGTCCGCCCTGGCCGTCACCAGCAGCACCACCGCGGCCAGGCCGCCGAGCACGAATGCGGCGATCGTCCCGGCGAGTACCTGCTCCCAGCCGTACCAGCCCAGCACGATCCCGAGCAGGCCGGCCAGTTTCACATCACCCATCCCCAGTCCGGAGGGTGAGATCAACGCCAGCACCAGGTAGCCACCGGCCAGCGCCAGACCCGCCAGCAGGGCTCGGCCCAGATCGGCATAGGAATCATCGAGGACCGCCTGCACCGCCCAGGCGCCGACCACCACCGGATACGCCGGTGCCACCAGGGCGTTGGGCAGGCGATGTACGGCCAGATCGATCGTGACGAGCAAGCCACAGACCAGCGCCATGAACGCCAGCACCACCACCTCGATCACGCTGTCCGCCCACACCGCCGCCCCGGCGCCGCCCAGGGCCGCCAGCAACGGGTGCAACCCGCTGGTGAGCAGCGGCGACTCCTTCCGCGCCAACCGCACCAGCCAGGGTGTTGCGATGACCGCCGCCACGCCACACGCGCCGGCCACGCCCACGATCGCCACCGGTGACATCAGCCCTCCAGACTGGCGTGCAGCGCTGCACGCATCGCCTCCACCGGCGCACTGCGTCCGGTCATCAGCCGCACCTGCTCCACGCCCTGGTGCAGCAGCATCAGGTGCCCGGGTGCCACGGGTCCGCCGCGGGCGGCCCAGGCCCGCCCCAGCGGGGTGGGCCAGCCGTCGTAGACTACGTCAAGCAACACCTGGGTGGGCAGCAGGCTCGCCGCCCGGACCACCTCGACCAGTCCGTCGGCAGCCCCCTTGGGTGCGGTGCTCACCACCGCGTCGGCGCCGGTGAGCGCGGCATCGGCAGCCGCACTCCCCCAGGTCAGCAGCCGCGGGGACAGCCCCATCCGGGCCGCTGCGCGGATGACCGCTCCGGCGCGACCGGCCGAACGGACCACCACCGCCGGGTCGGTGACGCCGAGCTGGCCCAGCGCGGCGAGCGCGGCACTGGCGGTCGCCCCGCCGCCCAGGATCACCCCCGACCGGGGGGCCCAACCGGCTGGCGCCACCTCGGTGAGGGCAGTGACCGCCCCGTAGACGTCGGTGTTGGTCCCCACTCGCACACCCCCGCCGGGGAAGAGCACGGTGTTGACCGACCCGACCACCTCAGCGAGCGGTTCGACGTGGTCGACGTTGCGCAGGGCAACCTGTTTCAGCGGCATCGTGATGGACAGGCCCGCCCAGGTCCCGTCCAGGCCGGCGAGGAAGGCGGGGAACTCGTCCTCACCGAGATCGTGCCGTTCATAGGTCCACCCGGTCAGGCCCAGGGCGGCGTAAGCGGCACGGTGCATCGCCGGTGACAGGGAGTGCGCCACCGGCCGGCCGAGCACCGCTGCCCGGCGTGCTTCGGTCATGCTGTGCGTTCCCTACCCCTCGTCGCCGCCGTCATCGTCGTTCTGTTGCGCGAGCCAATCGCGGTACTCCTGCTGGTTCTGCCGGTGCTCGTCCAGGTCATCGGTGAACCGGGTCTCGCCGGTGTCGGGGTTGACGGTCACGAAGTAGCACCAGTCCCCCTCCGGCGGGTCGGCCACTGCATCCATCGCCGGCTGGCCCGGTGACCCGATTGGCGTCGGCGGCAGTCCCGGCACCCGGCGGGTGTTGTAGGGGTGCGGCTCCTGCCATTCGTCCCGGGTGATCTCCCAGGCCGGTTTGTCCAGCCCGTAGGCGTAGGTGGTATCCATGCCGATCGTGCCATCACCGGAGCAACCCTCCAGCCGGTTCTCCACCACCCGGGCCACCTGGCCCCAGTGCTCGGGGTTGTTCACCTCCAGCTCCAGGATGGAGGCGATGGTCAGGGTCTCCTGCCACTCCTCCTCGGGTATCTGCCGGTCCTGCAGCGTCCGCACCGTCTGGTCCACCATGTCCTCCAGCAGGCCCTGCGGGGAGGTGTCCGGGTCCACTGTGTAGGTGGAGGCGAACAGCCAGCCCTCGATCTCCCCCTCGGCCTGCTCGGGCAGGTACTCCTCGGCGACCCGGGAGGCCGCGTTCTCCACGTCCTCCAGGGGGACGTCGAGGCGCACGGCCACCCGTTCGTAGACCTGCGAGGCGCGCCAGCCCTCGGGGATCGTGACCGTCAGGTCCGACCGGCTGGCCGGATCGAGCAACGCCTGCACCGCATCGACCGCCGCCATCTCCTGACGGAGGCTGTAGCGGCCCGCCTGGATCTGGGTCGCGTTCGGGTTGTTGGCGTAGGCCTCGGTGAAGGCGCCGACGGTGGCCACCACATCGGCCTCCACCAGCGTGTGCCCGATATCGGTGCCGCTGTCGCCGGGGTTGACCACCACCTCCACCTCACCGGTACCGGGGCCGGGATAGTCGGTGACCGTGGTGTCCGGGGAGCGCTCCCACAGCGGGCGGATGAGCACGAACGCCCCGCCGAGAAGCAATGCGATCGCCACCACCATCACCACGAACGTGATCAGGTTGCGCCGCCGCTGGGCGCGGCGCCGCCGGGCCTCCTCACGCGCCGCACGCCGGCGGCCGGTGAGGGTCGCGGTGGATCCGGGTTCCTCGGCGCCGAACTCTTCATCGAACAGGTCGGTCACGTCCCGCGCTCCTTCGTCCCTGTCCTGTCCCGCGCGGGGACGACCTCCCCTGGCGGGCGGCCGCTGTTGCGTTCACCGTCCAGAGCCGCCTGCAGGATCACGCCGGCAGCGACTTGATCCACCACCTTCCGGTGGGCGCGCCCGGGCCGGCCGGCTTGGTGCAACCGGCTGTGCGCGGTGACCGTGCTCAGCCGCTCATCCACCAGGCGCACGGCCACGGGCTGCACGAGGCGGGCCAGACGCTCGGCGTAGCGGCGCACCTGCCGGCTGGCGGCGCCCTCCTGCCCGGACATGTGTAACGGCAGTCCGACCACCACCTCCACCGCACCGGTCTGGCGGACCAGGTCGGCGATGTGCCGCAAGCCGTCATCGGCCCTGGTGCGTTGGACCGTGCTGTGCGCGGTTGCCACCCGGCCCTCGGGATCGCTGATGGCCACCCCGACCCGCGCCTGGCCCGCATCGATGCCGAGACGCACCCCGGGGCGGATCCGGGTCGGTGCGCCCGGATCGTCCTGGTGCTGGACCGGGTCAGGCATGGGCGCCACTCACGTCCCGGGTCAGGGCGTCCAGGGCGGCGTCGATGGCACCGGTGTCGGTGCCCCCGCCCTGGGCGATGTCGTCCTTGCCGCCGCCGCCCCCGCCGAGGACGCCGGCGGCGGTGCGAACCAGGGCACCGGCGCGGATGCCCTGGTCCCGGGCGGCCTGGTTGGTGGCCACCACGATCACCGGCCGGTCCTTGCTCACCGCCGCGAGGGCCACGACGGCGGGCTGTTCCTGGCCGAGCCGGTCACGTACGTTGAGCACCAGCGTGCGTAAGGCGTCGGCGGCGGGCAGGGACCCGACGTCGGCGGTGACCAGGCGAACCGGTCCCACCTGGCGGGCGGCGGCGGCCAGTTCACCGCCGCGGTCCAGTAGTTGGGCGCCGCGGATCCGCTCCAGTTCCCGTTCGCTGTCCTTCACCCGGGTGAGCAACGCGGAGATCCGCTCGGGCAGCTCCTCCGGCCGGGCACCGACCAGTTGGGTCAATTGCCCCAGCACCGCACGTTCCTTGGCACCCTGGGCGTAGGCACCGTGTCCGACGAGGGCGTCGATGCGGCGGATGCCCGAACCGATCGAGGACTCCCCCAAGAGCGTCACCTGGCCCAGTTCCCCGGACCGGCTCACGTGCGTCCCACCGCACAGTTCCTTGGACCAGTCCCCGTCGATGGACACCACCCGGACCCGCTCGCCGTACTTCTCCCCGAACAGCGCGATCGCACCCTGGGCCAGCGCGTCGTCGTACCTCATCACCGCATCGGTGACGTCCAGATCCTCCACCAGGCGCTCGTTCACGCGCTGCTCGATCTCCCCGACGACGGAGGCCGGCACGGCGGTGGCGTGCCGGAAGTCGAACCGCATCCGGGACGGTGCGTTCTCCGAGCCCGCCTGGGTGGCCTGCGGGCCAAGGAACTCGTGCAGCGCCTTGTGCACCATATGGGTGGCGGTGTGCGCCTGGGCGATCTGCCGCCGTCGTTCGGTGTCGATCTGGGCCACTCCGGTCTCGTCGAGGTGCAGACTGCCCTCCAGGAGCCGCCCGCGGTGCACCGACAGGCCGCGGATCGGGCTCTGCACGTCCGCCACGTCCACGATCCCACCCCCGCGGAACCGGATCGTGCCCTGATCGGGCTGCTGTCCGCCCGCTTCGGCGTAGAACGGAGTGCGGTCCAGCACCACCTCCACGTCGGCCGGTGCCTGCACCGAGGTGACCGGCTCGCCGTCGACCACCAGGCCCAGCACCCGGGCCTCGGAGGTGGTGTCGGTGTAGCCGACGAACTGCACCGGCCCGGGCAGGTTCTTACGCAGCCGCTCGTAGGTGGCGGTGTCCACGGTGCCGACCTTCTTCGCCAGCGCATCGGCGCGGGCGCGCTGGCGCTGTTCGGCCATGAGTTCGGCGAACCCTTCCTCATCGACCTTCACCCCGTGCTCGGCGGCCATCTCCAGGGTCAGGTCGATCGGGAAGCCGTAGGTGTCGTGCAGGGTGAACGCCTCGGTCCCGGGCAGCACCGGCGGGGCGTCGCCGGCGGTCTGCCGGACCCGGCCCACCGCCGCTTCCAGGATCGTGGTGCCGGTGCTCAGCGTGCGTCGGAACGCCTCCTCCTCGGCGTAGGCCACCTGGGAGATGCGGTCGAAGTCCTCGGCGACCTCCGGGTAGGAGGCGCTCATCGCATCCCGGCTCACCGGCAGCAGCAGCGGCAGTGCCGGGGTGTCCACGCCCAGCAGCCGGACCGCGCGCACCGCGCGGCGCATCAGGCGGCGCAGCACGTACCCGCGGCCCTCGTTTCCGGGGTTCACCCCGTCGGCGATCACCATCAGCGCCGAGCGCACGTGGTCGGCGATGACCCGCAGCCGGACATCGTCCTCGGGGTCGGCCCCGTACCGCTTGCCGGAGATCTCCTCCATCGCCGCGATGACGGGGAACACCTCGTCGATCTCGTAGATGTTCTCCTTGCCCTGCAGCAGGTACGCCAGCCGTTCCAGCCCGGCGCCGGTGTCGATCGCCTTCTGCTCCAGCTCGCCCACCAGGGGGTAGTCCTTACCGGTGCCCTCCCCGCGGATGAACTCGTCGAAGACCAGGTTCCACACCTCGATGTAGCGGTCCTCGCTCTGCGGGTGCTCGGGCCAGATGTGCTGGCGTCCGCTCGCGGCGTCCGGGCCGTAGGCCGGTCCGCGGTCGTAGTGCCACTCCGCGGTGGGACCGGCGGGTCCGGGCTGGCCGGTGTCCCAGAAGCTCTCCGCCCGGGGAAGTTGCACGATGCGGCCGGGATCCAAGCCGATCGTGCGGGTGAGGACGTCGTAGGACTCGGCGTCCTCTTCCCAGAGCGTCACCCACAGCCGGTCGCCGTCGAAGCCGTAGCCGCCGCCGGCCTGCGGCGTGGTGAGCAGGTCCCAGGCGAACCGGATCGCACCTTCCTTGTGGTAGTCGCCGAAGGAGAAGTTGCCGTTCATCTGGAAGAACGTGCCGTGCCGGGTGGTCCGGCCCACGTTCTCGATGTCGTTGGTGCGCAGGCACTTCTGCACGCTGGCCACCCGCGGCCAGGGGGCCTGCTCGGTTCCCAGGATGTAGGGGATGAACGGAACCATCCCGGCGATGGTGAACAGGATCGATGGGTCCGGTGAGACCAACGACGTGCTGGGCAGGATCGTGTGGTCACGCTCGCGGAAGAACTCCAGCCAGCGGTTACGGATCTCGGCGGTACGCATATGTCCTTCAGGAAGGTGGTGTGGAGCGGTCAGAAGAAGGCATCCTCGCTGTCGTCCCAGTCGCTGGGCTCAGCGGGCCGGGCGCGCCGGGCGCGGGAACGTGCCTGTTCCTCCTCGCTGGGCAGCAGCGCCGCGGTCAGGGCCGCCTCGTTGGCTGCCATCGCGGCGCGCAACTGCGTGACGGTAGAGGTGAGCGCCTGGGCCATCCCGGTCAGGGACTCGGCAATCCCCGCGGGGCTGACCGCGTGGGCCACCTGACCCAGCTGGTCGCTGGCCCGCTGGACCTTGCGCAGCACCACCACGGTGGCACCCACGCCGACGCCGATCCAGAACAGCCGCTTCACGGCTTGTCCTTCCGGCTGAACACCGACCGGACGGCCAGGGAGAACGCGGCGACCTTCACCAGCGGCGCTCCGACGGTGGCGGCGATGAGGGAGGTCAGGGCGGACACGTTCGTGCTCACCTCGGCGGCCGCGGTGGTGACGGTGTCGACCTTGGCCAGCTGACTGTTCGTGGACCGGATGGTCTCAGCCGTCTCATCGATCACCGGCAGGGTCTGGGTGGTGATGTTGTGCACCGAGTGCCGGGCCTCATCGAGCACGCGGCCGAGTTTGAGGATCGGGACGGCCAGGAACCCGACCAGTGCCACGAACGCCACCGCAGCGATCAGGCCGGCGATGTCTCCTACGGACACGACTTCCTCCAATGTTCGTACTCGGCCACCACGGGGACGACATTACCGGTTCGTGGGCCGGCCGATGCACGGCCGATAGACAACGGCGCCCCGGTGCACGGCCAGGTGCCGTGCCCAGGGCGCCGGGACAACTGCTCGGTGGGTCAGCGGGAGTAGTGCTCGACCACCAGTTGCACGTCGGCGGTGACCGGCACCTCGGCCCGCGCGGGCCGGCGTACCAGTTCGAACCGCAACTTCTCCAGGTTCACGTCCAGGTACGGCGGCACCTCGGGCAGCACGTCCCGGTGCGCACCCGCGGCCGCGACCTGGAAGGGCACCATGGTCTGGCTACGAGGCTTGACCTGGACCACCTGACCGGGCTTGACCCGGAAGGAGGGACGGTCCACGATCTTGCCGTCCACCAGGATGTGGCGGTGCACCACCGCCTGCCGGGCCTGGGCGATGGTCCGGCCGAACCCGGCCCGCAGCACCAGGGCGTCCAGGCGCATCTCCAGCAGTTCCACGAGGGACTCACCGGTCAGGCCCGGTTCACGGCGGGCGTCCTCGAACGCCCGGCGCATCTGCGCCTCCCGCAGACCGTACTGGGCACGCAGCCGCTGCTTCTCCTTCAGTCGCACCGCGTAGTCGGACTCGGTGCGCCGGCGCGCACGGCCGTGCTCACCCGGAGGGTAGGGCCGCTTCTCGAAGTACTTGACCGCCTTGGGCGTCAGCGGGATGCCCAGGGCCCGGGAGAGCCGGACCTGGCGGCGGGTTTGGTTCTTGCTGGCCATATGTGTTGGGTGTCTTCCTGTCGTGTCGAACGAACGTCACACCCGCCCGCGGCGGGTGTGGGGCCAACTCCAGCGCCGTGCCAGCCGCCGTACCGGCTGCTGGCGGCCGCGCTTCGGCTAAGGCCCCAGGCGTGCCCTGCTGGGCAACCGCTCCATCTTACCGCATCACGGCGGGATCCCGGGGTCGGTGGCGGTGGCCCATATCACCGGCGCACACTGCTCTGGTCCGGCGGCAGGCCCCGGCCCCCGTGGGATAGTGGGTGCCGTGAGCCAGCCGGCCGGAGCCAGATTACCGTTGCGGTCCACCGTGGTTTTCGGGCTCGTGGTGATCTGCGCGTTCGGGTCGTGGTTCTACGGGTTCGGGGTGTTGCTCGAACCGATCCGGGCCGACACCGGGTGGAGCGAGTCGCTGTTGTCCTCCGCCTACGGCGCCGGGATGTTCGCGGTCGGGATCGCCACGGTCGCCGCGGGCCGGGTGATCGACACCGCGGGTCCGCGATGGGTCTTCGCCGTGTGCGCCCTCGGCACGCTGGTGGGCACCGCGCTGACGGTGAGCGCCTCCGGACCGCTCCTGTTCGCGGCGGCCGCGGCGCTGACCCAGTGTTTCGTGGGCACCGCCGGGTACTACACCGTGGTGCACGCCTCCATCGCCCGGCAGGTGCCGCAGGACCGGACCCGGGCGATCACCGTCAACACGATGTGGGGCGCGTTCGCCTCGCCGATCTTCCTGCCCTTGCTGGGCGTGGCCGCGCAGTGGTGGGGCTGGCGCACGGCGATGGTGGTCAGCGGGGTCGTGGTGGCGATGAGTTTCGCGGCGGCGCTGGCAGTGGTGCCCCCGGATGATGCCGCCCAGCGCAGCCAGGCGGGGCGGTTGCGGGAGGCGCTGGCGATCGCGCTGCGGGCGCGCGCCACCCGGCGGTTGCTGTACGTGGGGGTGTGCAGCGGGGTGGCGTCCTCGGTGCTCTTCCTCTACCAGGTCCCCGCGATGGTCTCCGCGGGCCTCGGGCTGGGGTTGGCGTCCTCGCTGGCCGGGCTGCGCGGGCTGTTCCAGTTGCTGGGCCGGCTGCCGTTGCCGTGGCTGATCCGCCGGCTGGGTGCGCGCACCGTGTTCATGGCGTCCCTGGCACTGGTCGGGTTGTCCTCGCTGCTGCTCCTGGCTGCGGGCAACCTGGTGGTGGCGGTGATCTTCGCGGTCCTTGCCGGCGCCACGGTCGGGGCGGCGTCCACCCTGGAGAGCATCGTCAGTGCCGAGATCGTGCAGGTGCGGCTGATCGGGCTGTTCCTCGGGCTGTACTCGATGGTGTGGGGTATCGGGTCGGCCATCGGCCCGATGGTGGCCGGCGTGGTGATCGAGGCCACCGGGACGCGGCTTCCGGTCTTCGCCGGGATAGCGGTGATCGGGGTCGTCGGTGCGGCCCTGATCCCGCCGACCGATGAGCAAGTGGGCACCTGACCGAGGGCCGGATCAGTCGTTGGTACCCCCGCGGGGCTCCCCGGTGGCGGTGCCCCGGTCGGAGGGAGATGGGCGAGTACGCCCCAGGAGTGTCTCGATGCGCGCCAGCCGCTCGGTGATCGTGCGTTCGAAACCGCGATCGCTGGGGTGGTAGTACCGCGCGCCGCGGAGCTCCTGCGGCAGGTAGTCCTGGGCCGCCACCGCGTGTGGTTCGTCGTGGGCGTACCGGTAGCCGGCCCCGTGCCCCAGCCCTTCGGCCCCGGCGTAGTGGGTGTCGCGAAGGTGCACCGGGACCGGTCCGGCACGTCCGGCGCGCACATCGGCCAGGGCGGCGTCGATGGAGCGGTAGGCGCGGTTGGACTTCGGTGCCGTGGTCACGTGGACGACGGCCTGAGCGAGCACGATCCGTGCTTCGGGCATGCCGATCATCGCCACCGCCTGGGCGGCAGCGACCGCGCTCTGCAACGCGCTGGGGTCGGCCATGCCGACCTCCTCACTGGCGGCGATGATGATCCGCCGGGCGATGAACCGGGGGTCCTCCCCGGCGTGGACCATCCGTGCCAGGTAGTGCAGCGCGGCGTCCACGTCGGACCCGCGCATCGACTTGATGAACGCCGAGGCCACGTCGTAGTGCTGGTCCCCGGCGCGGTCGTAGGCCACCGCTGCCACGTCGATGGCCCGTTCCACCGCGCTCAGGTCGATGTGGTCCTGGCCACCGGCGCGCGCGGTGCCGGCCGCCGCCTCCAGGATGGTCAGCGCTTTGCGTGCGTCCGCTCCGGCCAGGCGCAGCAGGTGGGCGCGCGCGTCCTCGGCCAGGGTGAACTCACCCCGCAGCCCGCGTTCGTCGCTGAGCGCCCTGGTGATCAACTCCTCCAGGTGTGCGGCGGTGAGCGGGTGCAGCGTCAGCAGCAGCGACCGGGACAGCAGCGGGGAGATCACCGAGAAGCTCGGGTTCTCCGTGGTGGCCGCCACGAGCGTCACCCACCGGTTCTCCACGGCCGGCAGCAGCGCGTCCTGCTGGGTCTTGGAGAATCGGTGCACCTCATCGACGAACAGCACCGTCTCGGTGGTGCCGCTCAGGTGCCGCCGGGCGTCGTCGATCACGGCCCGTACGTCCTTGACCCCGGCGGTCACCGCGGACAGTTCCACGAACCGCCGTCCGCCGGCCCGGGCCACCAGGTAGGCGATGGTGGTCTTCCCGGTCCCCGGCGGGCCCCAGAGGATCACCGACGACGGCGGCAGCGCGCCCGGTTCGGTCGGGCTGACCAGGCGGTGCAACGGGGCTCCGGCGGCGAGCAGGTGGTCCTGACCCACCACCTCCTCCAGCCCCGCCGGGCGCATCCGGACCGCCAGCGGGGCGCGTTCATCGACTGCCGGGATACCGGAGTCATCGGTCCGGGCCGAATCGAACAAGTCCACCCGACCAGCCTACGTCGCTCCGGCGACAGTTCCCGGGTGCGCTGCCACCCCCCGCAACGTCATCGCCGCCCTGCCGCCGCGCACCGGACGCCCGTGGGCATGCCAGCCGGCCTCAGCCGGCGGGGTGGCGGGAGTCCACCTCATGGCCGATCACGAAACCCAGCCTGGCGTAGAGCGCTTTGGCCCTGTGGTTGTCCGCGTACACCCCGAGGCTCACCCGTCCGAACCGCTGCACCCCGGCCCGGGTGATCGCCGCGGTCAGCGATCCGCCCAACCCGTACCCGCGCAGGTCGGGGTGGGTGCCGATACCGCCCAGGTGCGCGGCACGCACCCAGTCGTAGACGCCGGCCACGGCGGCCAGGTCGTCCTCGTCGTGCCAGATCCCGAACCACACGCTCCCCGGGCGCTCCGGCCCGAAGTGGGTACCCGGTAGCGCCACCCGCTGCAGCGCACTGATCGCCGCGCCGTGCGCCGAGGGGTCCAGTTGCACCACCCGGTGCTCGTGGGGCGACGCAGGCGGGTCCTGCTCCGTCCACATCCAGTCCCACCGTCCCTGGCGGGGCAGATCCCACCGGGAGCGCAGCGCGGCCGGCAATCTCTCCCAGGTCCCAGGTGGCGTGGACACGCTCTGCGGCTGGGCATCGTTCAGCAGGTCGGCGCTGTGTGCGGTGAGCAGATCCGCCACCCGCTCCGGGCGGCCCAGCGCGGTGATGGAACGGGGCCGCTGCGGGGGGTGTCCGGCCCGGGCGGCGATGGCCACCACCAGGGCGTCGTCGTCGGCGACGTACCGGCTCTGGTGCCAGCGCCAACTGTCCCCGATCACGAACGGGTGCGCCGCCCAGGCGGGCGGCAGGTCCGCCGCTGTTCCGTGCGCCTGCTTACTCAGCGTCGTCGGCCCCCTCGGCGCCGGCGTTGCTCACCTGCTCGGGCGTGGCGTCCACGCCGGCCTCGCGGCGTTGCTCGGGGGTGATGGGGGCCGGCGCGTCGGTGAGGGGGTCCACCCCGCCGCCGGACTTGGGGAAGGCGATCACCTCGCGGATGGAGTCCGCACCGGCCAGGAGGGACACGATCCGGTCCCAGCCGAAGGCGATTCCACCGTGCGGGGGCGCTCCGTAGGAGAAGGCCTCGAGCAGGAATCCGAACTTCTCCTGGGCCTCGGCCCGGGAGATTCCCATGAGTTCGAAGACCCGTTCCTGCACGTCCCGGCGGTGGATCCGGATGGAGCCGCCGCCGATCTCCTGACCGTTGCACACCAGGTCGTAGGCGTCGGCGAGCACGGCGCCCGGGTCCTGTTCCAGGGCGTCCAGGAACTGCGGCTTGGGAGCGGTGAACGCGTGGTGCACCGCCGTCCAGGAGCCGGTCCCCACCGCGACGTCACCTGCGGCCTCGGCCTCGGCGACCGGCTCCAGCAGCGGGGCGTCCACCACCCAGGTGAACGCCCACTGGTCCGGGTCGATCAGACCGGTGCGGTGGGCGATCTCCACCCGGGCGGCGCCGAGCAGGGCACGGGAGGCCTTGGCGGCTCCGGCGGCGAAGAAGACGCAGTCGCCGGGTTCGGCGCCCACGTGCGCGGCCAACCCGGCGCGTTCCTGCTCGGACAGGTTCTTGGCCACCGGCCCGCCCAGTTCACCGTCCTCGGCGATGGTGACGTACGCCAGGCCCTTGGCGCCGCGCTGCCGGGCCCAGTCCTGCCAGGCGTCGAACTGGCGTCGCGGCTGGCTGCCGCCGCCGGGCATCACCACGGCTCCCACGTAGGGGGCCTGGAACACCCGGAACGGGGTGTCGGCGAAGTACTCGGTGCAGTCGGTCAACTCCAGGCCGAAGCGTAGGTCGGGCTTGTCGGTGCCGTACTTGTCCATCGCCTCGGCGTAGGTGATCCGCTGGATCGGCGTGGGGATCTCGACGTCGATCAGCGACCACACCCGGCGGATGATCCGTTCGGACAGTGCGATCACGTCGTCCTCGGTGACGAAGGACATCTCGATGTCCAACTGGGTGAACTCCGGTTGCCGGTCGGCCCGGAAGTCCTCATCGCGGTAGCAGCGGGCGATCTGGTAGTACCGCTCCATCCCGGCGACCATGAGCAGTTGCTTGAACAACTGCGGGCTCTGCGGCAGCGCGTACCAGCAGCCGGGGTGCAACCGTGCCGGGACGAGGAAGTCCCGGGCGCCCTCGGGGGTGGAGCGGGTCAGCGTGGGGGTCTCCACCTCGACGAAGTCGTGCTCGTCCAGCACCGCCCGGGCGGCGGCGTTGACCTGCGACCGCAACCGCATCGCCCGTGCCGGGCCGGGCCGGCGCAGGTCCAGGTAACGGTGCCGCAGCCGGGCCTCCTCCCCCACCGGCCTGGAGTCCTCCAGTGCGGTGGACACCTGGAACGGCAGCGCGTCGGCCTCGTTCAGGACGATCACGGTCTCGGCGATCACCTCGATCCCACCGGTGGCCAGGTTCGGGTTCTCGTTCCCCTCCGGGCGGTCCCGCACGGTCCCGGTGACGGACAGCACGAACTCGCTGCGCAGCGGTGCCGCGACCTCCTCGTCCCTGATCACCACTTGCACGATGCCGCTGGCGTCACGCAGATCGATGAAGGCCACGCCCCCGTGGTCCCGGCGCCGATCCACCCAGCCGGCCAACGTCACGGTGGTACCGACCTGAGCGGGCCGCAGATCCCCGGCCGCGTGCGTGCGTAGCAACGAAGTGTCCTTCCTGGAGCCTCGCGCCGAAAGGAGGATCCGGCGCCTGCATGATCCTAAGGCACCCTCACCGGCACCGCCCATACGTCGGCTCCCGAACGCCGGCGGGTGAGGTTGCGCACAACGACGCCCGGGGCGGACTGCCGCACCGTTACGATGAAGGCTCACTGGAGCGCACGAGCCGCGCACAGGCCCCGGGTGTCATTCATTGCCACACCATCAGCGGTGCAACATGTGCACCGTCGACGTCGGGCTGAGGCGGACGCAGGCCAGCAGGGCCCGCACTGTTCCACCTCACCGTCGATTGAGACCGTCATGCTGCATGCCGATGCCCACCCGTCACCGACCCTCGACCTGCCCCTCCCGCAGGAGGCCCCCGCGGTAGAACCGCCCGACGCCGGGTCCCTCACCGGGCCGTCCGGCACCACCTTCGCCGAACTCGGTCTGCCCGCACCCCTGGTGGATGCGGTGGAACGACTGGGTTACCGTCGTCCCACCGACATCCAGGCCGCGGCGATCCCGGCGCTGATGGCCGGACGGGACGTCACCGGCGTCGCCCAGACCGGGACCGGGAAGACCGCCGCCTTCGGGCTGCCGCTGCTCACCGCCGTCGATCCGGCGCAGCAGCGGGTGCAGGCCCTGGTGCTGACCCCCACCCGGGAACTGGCGATGCAGGTGGCCGAGGCGATCACGGCGATGGCGGCGGCCAGTCCCGGCATCCAGGTGGTGCCGATCTACGGCGGCTCCTCGTACACCCCGCAGATCCGCGCACTGCGAGCCGGGGCACAGGTGGTGGTTGGCACCCCGGGCCGGGTGATCGACCTGGCCGAACGCGGCAGCCTCGACCTCGGCGGCGTCTCCTACCTGGTGCTGGACGAGGCCGATGAGATGCTCCGGATGGGTTTCGCCGAGGACGTGGACACCATCCTGGCCCACACCGGCCCGGGGCAGGCCAAGCAGGTGGCGCTGTTCTCCGCCACGATGCCGCCGGCGATCCGGAAGGTGGCCCGGGAGCACATGCGTGATCCGTTGGAGGTGAGCACCACCCGCCCGGCGTCGACCACGAGCACGATCACCCAGACGTTCGCGATCGTCCCCTTCCGGCACAAGGTCGGGGCGCTCAGCCGTGTGCTGGCGACCACCGACGCCGAGGCCACGCTGGTGTTCGTGCGCACCCGGGGCGACGCCGAGGAGGTCGCCCTCGCGCTGACCGCGCGCGGCCTGCCCGCGGCGTCGATCAGCGGCGACGTGCCGCAGCGCGAACGCGAGCGGATCGTGCAACGGCTGCGTTCCGGGGCTCTCAGCGTGCTGGTGGCTACCGATGTGGCCGCGCGCGGCCTGGATGTGGACCGGATCGGCCTGGTGGTCAACTTCGATGCACCCAAGCAGGTGGAGTCCTATGTGCACCGCATCGGGCGCACCGGGCGGGCCGGGCGCAGCGGCCGGGCGCTGACGTTCTTCACCCCCCGTGAACGCGGCCGAGTGGCGGCGATCGAGAAGGTGACCGGCAGCACGCTGCAGGAGGTGCCCGTGCCCACCCCCGCGCAGGTCAGCGAGCACCGGGCCCGCGCGGTGCTCGCCGGGCTGCCGGAGCGGATCGGCCGGGGACGACTGGAGATGTACCGCGAGCTGCTCACCGCCGTCGGCAGTGACCGGGACGGCGATCCGTTGGACCTGGCCGCCGCGTTGCTGGCGTTGCAGGCCGGTGACGACGGACCCCAACGGGACACGGGAGGCGAGCCCGGCACCGGCCGGCCCCGCGCCGACCGCCCCCGCAGCGACGATTCCCGCCCCGGCCGGGAGCGGACCGGGCACCACCCGAGCGATCAGCGCCTCGCACCGGCCGGTGACCGCCGGGTGCCGGCACGCACCGACGACGCAGTTGAGCGCGGCACGCCGGTCCGGCGCGTCCAGCGGGGCGACGCCGCCCGGGTGTATCGCGTGGCCGCGGGTCACAACCACGGTGCCCGTCCGCAGGCCATCGTCGGCGCCATCACCGGGGAGGGCAACCTGCGCGGATCCGATGTGGGCAAGATCGAGATATTCCCCCACTTCTCCCTCGTGGAGATCTACCCCGACCTGGCCCCCGAGGCGATGAGGCGCCTGCACCGGGCCACCGTGGGCGGTCAGCAGATGCGATTGCGCCCCGATGCGGGCCCGCCCGGCCGTCGGGGCACGAGTGCGCCGCAGGCGGCGGGCCGGCAACGGCCCGCGCGGAACGGCCGCGGGCGGTATGACGACGCCGGTGACGACCGCAGCAGACCCGGCGCACCGCGCCGGGGCCCGGCGAAGGCGGGCGCCAAGCATGGGGGCCGATCACGGCCGGTACGGGGTCGGTGAGGCGCCGGCGGTAGCGCGCTCACTGCGAGCCGCGCGCCGGCGCTGCGGAGCCGGTGGCAAGCCGCACACCCGGCGCTGCCGAGCCGGCATCGGCCTGGGCCTACTCTCAGCCCTCCGCGGGCCCGGGGAGGACCCTCGGCCAGCGGTCCTGCGCCGGTGGTTCCCACTGTCCGGCATCCGCCGGCACCTGGTCCCCGGACCGGATGTCCTTGACCTCGGCCTGCTGCTCCGGCGAATCGGCGGGGAACCACACGAACGGGATGCCCCGGCGGTCGGCGTAGCGGATCTGCTTACCGAACTTCGCCGCCGTCGGCGCCACCTCGCACGGGATACCGCGTGCCCGTAATGCGGCTGCCTCGGCGTTGCTGCGGTGCCGGTGCTGCTCGTCGCTGACCGCCACCAGGACCGCGGTGGGCACCGTCCGGCTGGCGTGCATCAGGCCGGCGGACAGCACTCTGGAGGTCAGCCGGGAGATGCCGATCGACAATCCCACCCCGGGGTAGGTGCGCCGCCCGTCACTGGCCAGCGAGTCGTACCGACCGCCGGAGCAGATCGACCCCAGGTCCTCGTGACCCACGAGCACCGTCTCATAGACGGTGCCGGTGTAGTAGTCCAGCCCGCGGGCGATCTTCAGGTCGGCGCGGACCGTTCCGGGTACCTCCGCCTCAGCGGCGTCCACCAGCGCGGTCAGTTCGGCCAGCCCCTCCTTCAGAAGCGGGTTCTGCACCCCAAGATGCTCCACAGCGGCGCGAACCTGCTCACCGGTGCCGTTGATCCGCGCCAGCGCCAATGCGCCCTCCGCCTGATCGGCCGTGGTTCCGATCTGGTCCACCAGCACCGACCGGACGCCCTCGGCGCCGATCTTGTCGAGTTTGTCGATGGTGCGCAGCGTTCCTTCCACATCGGTGATCCCCAGGCCCTCGTAGAAACCCTGGGAGACCTTGCGGTTGTTCACCCCGATCCGCACCGGCGGCAGCCCGTCGGCGCGCAGTTCCTGCAGGGCGTGCGCGGCCACCAGCACGGCTTCCACCTCGTAGTGGAACGGCAGCTCCTCGGCCCCGACCACGTCGATATCCGCCTGCAGGAACTCCCGGTAGCGACCCTCCTGCGGCCGCTCCCCCCGCCAGGCCTTCTGGATCTGGTGCCGCTTGAACGGGAACTGCAGGTGTCCGGCGTTCTCCAACACGTACCGCGCGAACGGGACGGTCAGGTCGAAGTGCAGGCCCAGAGTGCGATCGTCGGTGCGCTCGGACTCCTCGGCGTGCAGCCGCCGCAGCAGGTATACCTCCTTGGACGTTTCCCCCTTGGCGGCCAGCTGCTCCAACGGCTCCACCGCTCGGGTCTCGATCCCGGCGTATCCGTACAGTTCGAAGACCCGGCGTACGGTGGTCACGATGTGTTCCTCGACGATGCGTTCGGCCGGGAGTCGCTCGGGGAATCCGGACAGGGGTGTGGGGCGAGCCATGGCCATATTGTGGCACCGCCACCGCACCGGCCGTGTTTGTGACCATCCCGTGACCACAATGCGCCGAGCCCGGCGACCCGATATGGCACGGTCTACCTAGACTGGTGCACGCTCGCCGCAGGTGGGCGCCATGGATGACAGGAGGAAACGGGCGTGAGCCCCAGCAAACGAGAACGAGAGCGGGCACGTCGGCTCCACCAGAAGCGCCTTGCCCGTCAGGAGCGGGCCAGGCAGCGCCGGCAACGGACGATCGCGCTGACCGTGGTCGGAGCACTCATTCTCGCGGGCGTGACGGTCGTAGCGGTGCTGACACTCGGCGGGGAGGACGACGACGCCAGCGCCGATCCGCCGACGGGCACCGAGGAACCCACCGCGGCTGACCCGGCGCCCGACGGCCCGCCCGCGCAGGACCCGTTGCCGACCACCGACCCGGTCCAGTACGACGCGCCACCGGACCCGGACCTGGCCGAGGGGCGCACCTGGCAGGCCACGATCTCCACCAGCGTGGGCGAGCTGGAACTGGAGCTCGACGGCGCCGCTGCTCCGCAGGCGGTGGCCAACTTCGTGCACCTGGCCGGCGACGGATACTTCGACGGCACCGCGTGCCACCGGCTGCTTCCCGATTCCCTGCTCCAGTGCGGAGACCCCACGGCCTCCGGCAGCGGGGGCCCGGGTTACAGTTTCGGTCCGATCGAGAATGCCCCGGCCGACGACGTGTACCCGGCCGGTACGGTGGCGATGGCCCGGATCGGTGGCGACGGGGAGTCCATGGGCTCGCAGTTCTTCCTTGTTTTTGACGACGTCACGCTGCCTGCGGACAATGCGGGCGGATATAGCGTGTTCGGCACCGTCACCTCGGGCGTGGATATCCTCGCCCGGGTGGGCGAGGCCGGGCTGGGCAGTGAAGGTGAACGACCTGCCACCGACGTGATCATCGAGAGTGTGGAGATCCAATGAGTGCATCGCAGCACCCGCAGACCGATCCGCAGCAGCGCCAGGACCAACCGGTCCCGGCCGGTGCAGGAGCGCCCGCACCCGAGGACCACACCACGACCGGCCCGGTCGCGGCCACCGGCGGCAACGACGACTCCCCCGAGGCCACCGACCGCAGCGAGGCCGACCGCAGCGAGGCCACGGACACCAACCAGTCCGCCGACGCCGGTGCCGCGACGCAACCGCCGGCGAACC
Organism: uncultured Ruaniaceae bacterium; assembly: GCA_938004115.1. Lineage (GTDB taxonomy): Bacteria > Actinomycetota > Actinomycetes > Actinomycetales > Beutenbergiaceae > CALKWS01. The sequence goes on along the minus strand of CALKWS010000315.1, from coordinate 1,460 downwards.
CACCGGGCCCGCGCCCGGTCCCGGTGCCCAAACCATCCGCGCTCGCGCGCTCCAAGCCGGCCGCGCCGGTGGTCACCCCGACCCCGGCACCCGCGCCGACCGCCCTCGCCCAGGGCGACGGCGCCGCCGGGGCCGAGGCTCCGCTGGACCCCGAGGAGGTCGCCGCGGCGGCCGCGTTCGGAAAGGTCGAGAGCGATGGCACCGTCTCGGTCCGGGACGGTGAGGGCTACCGCGTGGTGGGCCAGTACCCGGGGGTGGGCGAGGATGAGGCGCTTCGCCTGTACATCCGGCGCTTCCTGGACCTGAAGGCCCAGGTGGACCTGTTCTCCGCCCGCCTGAGCCAGTTGGGCGTGAAGGACCTGGACTCCACCCTGGCCTCCCTCACCGACGCCGTCGCCGAACCGGCCGTGGTCGGAGACATCCAGGCCCTGCGGGAACGGGTGGGCACCCTCGGCGAGCGGGTCGCCGAGCGCAAGGAGCAGATCGCCGCGGAACGCGCCGCCGCGAAGGAGCGGGCGCTGGCCGAACGCACCGTGATCGTCGAGCGCGCGGAGAAGATCGCGAGCCGTGAGCCGCACAAGATCCAGTGGCGCCAGGACGGGCAACGGCTGCGCGAACTGCTCGAGGAGTGGAAGCGGGCCCAGCGTTCCGGACCGCGGCTGGACCGCAGCACCGAGGACGCCCTGTGGAAGCGGTTCTCCGCGGCCCGCACCCAGTTCGACCGCGTCCGGCGTCAGCACTTCGCCGAGCTGGACCGCACGCACACCGAGGCGAAGGCGAAGAAGGAGAAGCTCATCGCCGAGGCCGAGGCGCTCAGTTCATCCCGGGACTGGGGTGCCACCTCCGCTGCCTATCGTGACCTGATGGACCGGTGGAAGCGCGCGGGCCGGGCCTCCCGGAAGGACGACGACGCGCTGTGGGCGCGGTTCCGTGCCGCTCAGGACGTGTTCTTCGAGGCCCGGAACGCGGCGAACGCCGAGATCGATGCGGAGTACGCCGAGAACCTCAAGGTGAAGGAGAAGCTCCTCGAGGAGGCCGAGGCACTGCTGCCCATCCGGGACCTGGACAGGGCGAAGGCCGCCTTGCGGGAGATCCAGGACCGGTGGGACCAGGCGGGCAAGGTTCCCCGTGGCGACGTGGGCCGGGTGGAGGGACGCCTGCGTGCCGTGGAACAGGCGATCCGGGACGTGGAGCAGGAGCAGTGGCGCAAGTCCAACCCGCGGGTGCGCGCCCGCGCCGAGGGGGCAGCGGCCCAGCTGGAGGAAGCGATCCAGGGGCTCGAACGCGACCTCGCCAGCGCCCGGGCGAGCGGCGACGAGCGCGCCATCACCCGGGCCACGGAGGCCCTCGAAGCCAGGAAGGCGTGGCTGGAGCAGGTGCTGCAGGCCGCCGACGACGCCCGCTGAGGGTGCCGGTCAGGCCCGGCTGATCAGGTGTGACGCTGCCCGGGTGTGACGCTG
>CALKWS010000314.1 GCA_938004115.1 uncultured Ruaniaceae bacterium | reverse complement strand
GCGGTGCCGGCCGCGGCGGCCAGTTGTTGCAGGGTGTTCATGATGGCGCTGCCGTGGGCGTACAGGTGCTGGGGCAGAGAGCCCAGCGCGGAGGTCATCAGCGGGGTCATCAGGAAGCCCAGGCCCACGGACAGCAACATGTGCGCGCCGACCACGTGCCAGGTGGGGCTGGTGGGGGTGAGCAGGGTCATCGCGCCGAGCGCGGCGGCCACCACCACCGAGCCCGGGATCACCAGCGGCCGCGGCCCGACCTTGTCGAACAACCGGCCCACGAAGGGGGCGATCAGGCCCATGGTGAGCCCGCCGGGGAAGAGCACCAGCCCGGTTTGCAGGGTGGTCAGGCCCATCACGTTCTGCAGGTAGATCGGCAGCAGGATCAGGGTGCCGAACAGTGCGCCCATGGAGATCAGCATCATCCCGATGCCCACCGAGAAGGTGCGGGAGGTGAACGGGCGCAGGTCCAGCAGCGCCGCGTCGGTGCGCTGCAGCACGATCTGACGCCACACGAACAACGTCAGCGTCACCGAGCCGACGGCGAGCGGCACCACCGGGGAGACGGCGGCGTTGCCCTCGGTGGACTCCCCGATGCTGGACAGCCCGTAGATCAGGCCGCCGAAGGTGACGGCGGACAGCAGGATCGAGGCGAGGTCCACCGGGGTGGACCTGGGAGTGGTGATGTTCTTGACCAGGATGGCGCCCAGGACCAGGGCGACCACGGCGATCGGTAGCACCGTGAGGAACATCCACCGCCAGGACATGTTCGCCAGGATGAATCCGGAGAAGGTGGGTCCGATGGCGGGGGCCACGGCGATCACGATGGAGATCAGGCCCATGGTGCGCCCGCGCCGGGAGACCGGCACGAAGGTGAGCACCGTGGTCATCAGCAGCGGGAGCATCACGGCGGTGCCGCTGGCCTGCACCACCCGGCCGGCCACCAGGACCGGGAACACCGGCGCGAGCGCGGACAGCAGCGTGCCGAGGGTGAACAGCGAGATCGCCCCGATGAACACCGAGCGGGTGGAGAACCGGGTGAGGATCAGCCCGGTGGTGGGGATCACCACCGCCATGGTGAGCATGAACGCGGTGGTGAGCCACTGCGCGGTGGCGGCGGTGACGGCGAACTCCACCATCAGCCGCGGGATCGCCACGGACATGATCGTCTCGTTCAGGATCATCACGAACGCGGCCGCCAGCAGCACGCCGATTACGAGTTTGACCTGCGGGGTGAGGGTCGCTTGCTCGGTGGCGCCGTTGGCGGTCACGTTGGCGGCCCTGGCATCGGTGGCACTGGTGTCGGTGGCTCGCATATCGGTGGATGGCGCGGGCGGCGTGGGCTGGTCGTCGATGCTCATAGGGGAACTCCTGGCACGGCAAAGTGTGGTTGGGTTTGGCCACGCTGCCTGGCGCTCCGGGCGGCTCACAGGGAGCGGCTCGGAACGCCGTCGGGCAGTCTACGCCTGGTAGCCGAGTGCGCCACGGATTTATTCGCTCCGACCGGCTGGCGCCAGCGGACGTGGTGCCGGGGCGCCGAGCGGTGGTCGGTCAGCGTCCGGGGAGGGAGGTCGGCTCCGGGTCAGGAGGTGGCGGCGGGTACCTGCGCGCCCTGCCAGACGACGTCGAACGGGGTGTGTGCGGTGAGCCTGCCGCGGATGCCGTTGGTCACCAGGTCCT
>CALKWS010000313.1 GCA_938004115.1 uncultured Ruaniaceae bacterium | reverse complement strand
GCGTTGCGGGACCTGAGTTTCACGGTGCAGGCCGGGGAGATCTTCGGATTCGTCGGATCCAACGGCGCCGGGAAGACCACCGCGATGCGGATCGTGCTGGGGGTCCTGGCCGCGGACTCCGGGCAGGTGCGCTGGAACGGCACCCAGCTGGACCTGCAGGCGCGGCGCCAGGTCGGCTACATGCCCGAGGAACGGGGCCTGTACCCGAAGATGAAGGTGGGCCAGCAACTGGTCTACCTGGCCCGGCTGCACGGGTTGGGCAACGCCGAGGCCGTCGCGGCGATGGAGCACTGGACCAGCGTGCTGGGAGTGGACTCCCGCCGCGGCGATGAGGTGCAGAAACTCTCCCTAGGCAATCAGCAGCGGGTGCAGCTGGCGGCCGCGCTGGTGCACAACCCCAGGGTGCTGGTCCTGGACGAACCGTTCTCCGGGCTGGACCCGGTAGCGGTGGACGTGATGAGCCAGGTGCTGCGGGAACGGGCCGCCGACGGGGTCCCGGTGGTGTTCTCCTCCCACCAGTTGGACCTGGTGGAGCGGCTGTGTGACCGGGTCGGGGTGATCAGCGCGGGCCGGATGGCCGCGGTCGGCACGATCGAGGAGTTGCGCACCACCCCCACCCAGCGTTGGCGGGTGGTGGGCCCGGCCGCACCCGGATGGGCCTCGGACGTCCCCGGCACGAGGGTGCTCAGTCATACCGGCACCGAGGCGGTGGTCGAACTCCTGCACCCCGGCCCGGACGCCGAGCAACCTATCCTGCAGGCGGCCCTCGCGCACGGGCCGGTCCGGGAGTTCGCGCTGCTCCGGCCGAGCCTGACCGACCTGTTCCGCGACGTGGTGAGCACCGAGGCGAACGCCGGCAGCACCGAGGGCAACCCCGGCAGCACCGAGGCGAACGCCGGCAGCACCGCCACGGGGCGGGACGAGAGCGCGGCATGAGCACGATGTACGCGATCGCGCTGGTGGCGGGGCGCGAGATTCGTACCAGGCTGCTGGCCAGGGCCACGATCATCGCCACCACCGTGATGGTGGTCCTCATCGTCGGTGTGATCACCGGCGTATCGATCTTCCTCAACGTCCAGCAGGACCGAGCGACCAAGATCGGCGTCGCGCAGGAAACCGCCGCGCTCACCCCGGCACTGGAGCACAGCGCCGGGCAGGGTGGACTGGACCTCGAAGTGGTGCCGGTGGGTCTGGACCAGGCGCGCGCGGACCTGCAGGACGGGGTCCTGGCCGCGCATCTGTCCGGTCCCCCGCAGTCCCCCGTGGTCACGGTGGACGGCGTGCCCGACCCGCAGGTGATGAGCATCGTGGGCAGCGCCGCGCAGCAGTTCGCGCTGACCGAACTGGTCGTCTCCCTCGGCGGCGATCCGGACAACGCCCAGGCCGAGCTGGCCGCCGCGGTGCCGAGTGTGCAGGTGCTGGAGAGCGAGGTGGCCCTGGACCCGGTCCGGATCATCGTGGCGTTCGTGATGATCTCGCTGTTGCTGTTCGCGCTCCTGCAGACCACCCAGCTGATCGCCGCGGGCGTGGTGGAGGAGAAGGTCTCGCGGGTGGTGGAGATCCTGCTGGCGACGATCCGTCCGGCGGTGCTCATGGGCGGCAAGGTGGTGGGCATCGGGATCGTCGGGCTGGTCCAGGTGTCCCTGTTCGCCGGGGCCGGTGCGCTCACCGCGCGGCTGACCGGCCTGCTGGACGGGGTGGACCTGGACATCGCCGCGTCGCTGGGCTGGTTACTGGTCTGGTTCCTGCTCGGCTACGGCCTATACGCCGTGCTCGTGGGCGGCGTGGCCGCTCTGGTGTCCCGCCAGGAGGACATCGGCTCGGTGATGACCCCGCTGTTCCTGCTGATCATGGCGCCGTTCTACCTGGGCATCTGGCTGGTGCCCACCAATCCGGAGTCCACCGTGGTGCGGGTGTTGTCCCAGATACCGTTCTTCGCTCCGTTCATGATGCCGCCGCGGCAGGCCTTCGGCGAGGTGCCCGCCATGGACCTGGCGGTGGCGGTGGCCGGCTCGGTGGTGCTGATCCCGTTCCTGGTCTGGGTCGGCGGGCGGATCTACTCCCGGGCGGTCCTGACCACCGGTGGTCGGATGAAACTCCGGGATGCCCTGCGCACCTGAGCGCTGCAGCCACCGACCCAAGATCTCTTGACGTCGAGTAATCTCGACGTATGGGTCAGCCGACGGACGAGGTGGATCGGATCGTCTCCGCCTGGGAGCGGGAACGGCCCGACCTGCCCACGGTGGCGTTGTCGGTGTTCTCCCGCATCACGCGTCTGGCCCGGTATCTGGATCGCGCCCGGCGAGCCGCGTTCGCCCAGCATGGTCTGGAGGTGTGGGAGTTCGACGTGCTCACCGCGCTGCGCCGCGCCGGTGACCCCTACGAGCTCACCCCCGGCACGCTGATGACCGAGACCATGGTCTCCTCGGGGACGATGACGAACCGGATCGACCGCCTGGTCGCGCACGGACTGGTCCGTCGCGCCGCGGACTCCCGCGACCGCCGCGTGGTCCGCGTGCGCCTGACCGAGGAGGGCCTGCGGACGGTGGACGCGGCCATGACCGATCTGCTGCGGGTCGAGGCCGAGGTACTGCAGACGTTGCCCCACGGGGAACAGGAGCACCTGGCCGGCCTGCTCCGGCACCTGCTCGTGCAGTTCGAGGTCCCCGGTCCATGAGCCATCTGCTCGGCGCCGAGGCGGTGCACCTGACCTACCCCACCCACACCGTCCTGGCCGGCATCACCGTGGGCGTGGATGCCGGCATGCGGGTGGGCATCGTGGGCCGCAACGGGGACGGTAAGTCCTCCCTGCTGGGTCTGCTCACCAAGCAGATCGAGCCCTCGTCCGGGCGGGTGACGCATCGCAACGGGCTCCGGGTCGGGGTGCTCACCCAGCGCGACCGGTTGGACGCCCGCGCCAGTGTCGCCCACGCCGTGGTCGCAGACGTGCCCGAGCACGAGTGGGCCGGCGATCCACGCATCCGGGACGTGATGTCCGGGCTCATCTCCGACATCGACTGGTCCGCCCCGGTGTCCACGCTCAGCGGTGGGCAACGGCGGCGGGTGGCGCTGGCGGCATTGCTGGTCGGCGACTACGACGTGCTCGCCCTGGACGAACCGACCAACCACCTGGACCTGGAGGGCATCACCTGGCTGGCCGGGCACCTGCAACAGCGCTGGCCCGGCAGCAGCGGGGCTCTGCTGGTGATCACCCACGACCGGTGGTTCCTGGATCAGGTTGCCACCACCACCTGGGAGGTGCACGACGGCGTGGTCGACACCTTCGAGGGCGGGTACGCCGCGTACGTGCTCGCCCGGGTGGAGCGGGACCGTCAGGCGGCCGCGGCGGAGGCGAAACGGGCCAACCTGATGCGCAAGGAACTGGCATGGCTGCGGCGAGGCCCGCCGGCGCGGACGTCCAAACCGAAGTTCCGCATCGAGGCGGCCAACCAGCTCATCGCCGATGAGCCCCCGCCGCGGGACCCGGTGCAACTGACCCGGCTGGCCACCGCCCGGCTGGGCAAGGACGTCATCGACCTGGAAGGCGTCACCGCCGGGTACGGCGGCGACCCGGTGCTGCAGGACGTGACGTGGCGGATCGGCCCCGGTGACCGGTTGGGGCTGCTCGGGGCCAACGGTTCGGGCAAGTCCACGCTGCTGGGGCTGGCGGCCGGAACCCTGGATCCGCACGCCGGGCGGGTGAAGCACGGTAAGACGGTGCGGGTCGCGGTACTGGACCAGCAGTTCGCCCAACTCGCCGAGGTGGCCGGGGACCGGGTGCGGGAGGTGCTGGCGCGCACCAAGGCCTCCTTCACCATCGACGGTAAGGACGTCACCCCGGCCCAGATGCTGGAGCGGCTGGGATTCTCCCGGGCGCACCTGTCCAGCCGGGTCGGCGATCTGTCCGGTGGGCAGGCACGCCGGTTGCAGATCCTGCTGGTGCTGCTGTCCGAACCGAACGTGCTGATCCTCGACGAGCCCACCAACGACGTCGACACCGAGATGCTCACCGCGCTGGAGGACGTGCTCGACTCCTGGCCGGGCACCCTGATCGTGGTCTCCCACGACCGGTACCTGCTGGAACGGGTCACCGACCAGCAGTACGCGATCATCGACGGACGCCTGCGCCACCTACCCGGCGGTGTGGAGGAGTACCTGCGGCTGGCCCGCAGGCAGGACCGCTCGACCCGGACTTCCGCCCCGGCCGGGCCACCGGAGCGCGAGAGCGGGACGTCCGCCGCCGAGCAACGCGCGGCGCGCAAGGAGATGGCCGCCACCGAGCGAAGGATGAATCGGTTGGCCGAGCAGATCCAGGCCGTGCACGGGCGGATGGCCGCGCACGACCCCAGCGACTACACCGGACTGGCGCGGATCTCCGCCGAGCTGGACCAGTTGCAGGAAGAGAACGCCGAACTGGAAGAGCGATGGTTGCAGTTGTCCGACCTCGTTGAATGAGGTCGCCGGGCCTCGTCGAACGAGGTCGCCAGGACTCGGGGGCCGCCGACGCCCACCGTGCCTAGACTGCCGGGAGGAGGTGCGCGGTGGCCCATACCCGGACGGATGAGGGAACCCAGGACGACCTGTGCGTGGCGAAGGTGCCGCTGTTCCAGGGGCTGAGCCACGCCGAGCAGATCTCCGTGGCCGAGGTCGCCACCCCCACCAGCGTCGATGCCGGCGAGCAGATCTATGCCGCCGGCTCACGGACCTCCCAGTTGCTGGTGGTCCACACCGGCACCGTGAAGGTCTCCCGGATCGACGCCGAGGGGCGTGAGCAGATCCTGCGCGTGCTCGGGCCGGGTGAGTTCATCGGGGAATCGGCATTCCTCACCGGCGAGCGCCCCGACCACGTCGCCACCGCCGTCGAGCCGAGCAGCATGTGCGTGTTCCGCCACGCCGACCTCGGGCGGCTGGTGGCCGCTCATCCCTCGATCGCGGTGCGGATGCTGCAGGCGGTCAGTGAGCGGCTGACCCAGACCGAGGCGCGGTTGGCGTCGGTGATCTCCGGGGACGTGAGTTCCCGGTTGGCCGAATACCTGCTGTCGCTACCCGGCCGACCCGGGGACGGTGGCGTCGTGGTGGAACTGCCGCTGGCGAAGAAGGACATCGCCTCCCTCCTGGACACCACACCGGAATCGCTGAGCCGGCAACTGCGCAAGTTGCAGCAGACCGGCATCGCCCGCACCCGGGGCGGTCGCGGCCTGGTGATCCACGACGTCGACGCGTTGATGGAGTTGGCCGCACCCGCGTGAGCCGCCCGCCCGCGGACTGCTCGCACCCGGATCAGCCCCCGAGGAGTTCCCGTCCGGCGTGATCAGGGCCCTGCCAGTATCGTGGCAGCGTGAACGACAGCGAATCCCTGCAGCCGGTGCTGCCCGCGCACGAGGTCCAACTCGGTCTGGACACCTTCGGTGATATGACCGTGGATGAGTCCGGCCAGCCGCGTACCTACGGGCAGGTGCTGCGGGAGGTGGTCGAGCAGGGCGTGCTGGCCGACGAGGTCGGGGTGGACGCCATCGGGCTGGGTGAGCACCACCGCGACGACTACGCCCTATCCGCCCCGGAGATCGCCCTTGCCGCGATCGCCGGACAGACCGAACGGATCCTGCTGGGCACGGCGGTCACGGTGCTCAGTTCGGACGACCCGGTGCGGGTGTACGAGAAGATGGCCACGCTCGACGGCGTCTCGGCCGGGCGGGCGGAGGTCACCCTGGGGCGGGGCTCGTTCATCGAGTCCTTCCCGCTGTTCGGGTTCGACCTGAACGATTACGAACGCCTCTTCAACGAGAAACTCGACCTGTTCTCCCACCTGCTCGCCGAGGAACCGGTGACCTGGGAGGGCACCGTGCGCGGCCCGCTGCAGGAGGCGGAGGTCTACCCGAAGACCGAGGCCGGCACGCTGCGCACCTGGATCGGTGTGGGCGGGTCCCCGGAATCGGTGATGCGGGCGGCGCGGTACAACATCCCGATGATGCTGGCCGTGATCGGCGGGGACCCGGCTCGGTTCGTACCGTTCGCGGACCTGTACCGGCGCGCGCTGACCGAGTTGGGCAGGCCCGAGCGTCCGGTGGGTGTGCACGCCCCGGGGTTCGTGGCATCGAGCGATGAGGAAGCCCGCCGGCTGATGTTCCCCCACTTCAAGGCCAACCGGGACCGGATCGGCGCGGAGCGCGGGTGGCCGCCGACCCGGCTGTCGGACTTCAACGCCGAGGTGGAGCACGGGGCGGTGTTTGCCGGTTCACCGGAGACGGTGGCGCAGAAGATCGCCCGCACGGTGCGCCAACTGGGGCTGAGCAGGTTCGACCTGAAGTACTCCAACGGCCCGATGCCCCACCGGCACAGCCTGGAGGCGATCCGGTTGTACGGCACCGAGGTGATCCCCCGGGTGCGGGAGATCCTCGCCGAGGACCGGTAACCCGCAGGGCCCGACGATCGGGCGCTCAGGGCTCGATGACCACCTTGCCGGTGGCGTGCCCCGACTCCACCTGCGCCAGCGCCTCCCGGGCGCGCTCGAGCGGGAACACGTGTCCCATGTGCGGCGAGATCAGATCATGGGCGACGACGTCGGTCACCTTCCGTAGCGTCCCGGGCCCGGTCTCCCGGCCCGTCCCGCCCAGGGCCGCCGCGGTCTCCGGGTCCGCCGCGGAGACGATCCGCTCCGGGATCCGGACCGCGGGGGCGAGGTCACGCAGCGCCTGCCCGCCCACCAGGTCCACCAGCAGGTCCACCCCACCGGGGACCAGGTCCCGCACCGCCTGTGCGGCGCCGGCCCCGGCGGCGACGAACGTGGCACCGGTGGATTCCACCAGGGCACGTTTGGCCGGCGCGGCCACACCGAACACGCGGAACTGGTGCACGTGGCCGATCTGCGCCGCCAGGTGGCCGACCCCGCCCCCGGCACCCAGGATGAGCAGGCTCTGATGCTGCTCGAGCTCGATCTGATGGGTGAGGTCGTAGGCGGCGGTGCCGGCCACCGGGAGGGTGGCGGCGACCGGGAACGGGACCTCGGACGGTTTGGGAACCAGGTCGGCGACATCGAGCACCGCGTGGTCGGCGAAGCCGCCCTCGCCGTGGGCGACCAGCCCCAGCACGGCATCCCCGACCGCCACCTCCCCGGCGTCCGTGCCGACGGCGGTGACCACCCCGGCCACCTCCCGGCCCATCGGCATCGGCACCGGTTCGTGGCGGCCGAGCAGACCCTCGCGGATCTTCCAGTCCACGGGGTTGACCCCGGCAGCGCGCACCTGCACGGTGACCTGCCGGGGTCCTGGGTCGGGAACCTGTCGCTGGGTGAGTCGTTCGCCGTCGGGCCCTCCGTAGGAGGTGAACACGTACTGCCGGGACATCCTCACGTCACCTTCCTGCCGGGGCGGATCCTGCTCAGAACGCCGAGGGGCGGGCGGTGTACCCGGCCTTGGCGACAGCGGCGACCAGATCGTCCACGGACGCGACCTGCGGGTCGTGCCGTACCTCGATCCGGGCCGAGGCGAAGTGGACCTTGACCGTCTCCACTCCCGGGAGCCTGCCGACCCGCTTCTCGATCTTGGCCACGCAGGAGGGGCAGGAGAACCCCTCGGCGCGCAGCGTGGTGGTGGTCATGGCCGGGGTCGTGGTGCTCATCGTCGCGGCTTCCTTCCGTTCGTATCGAGTCCCGGACCTGGTCCGGGCTGGTTGATACTGACGGTACGCACGTGCGCCGCCGATCTCCTTGACCTGGGTCAAGCCGCTCAGAGTTCCGCACGGGCCTGTTCGATCAGCCGGGCACCGGCCACGGGACCGTGGGCCACCACCACCTCGTCGGCCACGCCGGCGGCCCGGACCTGTTCGGCGATCCGTAGCGCGGCGGGGTGGCTGAGGGCGAGTGCGGCCACGGTGGGTCCGGAGCCGGAGACGATGGTGGCCAGCGCCGCGGTCCGCTCGAACGCCTCGAGCACCCCGCGCAGGGCGGGCAGCAACCGCACCGCCGCGGCGGCCAGGTCGTTGACCAGGTGCGGGACCAGGCGGCGGGGGTCGCCGCTGCGCAGCGCTTTCATCATGGTGGGCGGGATGCTCACCCGCCGGTTCGGGGGGACGGTTCCGCTGGCGTCCAACTCGGCGAACACCTCCGGCGTGGACAGGCCGGCATCGGTCAGCGCCAGCACCCAGTAGTACCGGCCACGGGCCATCGCCGGGGTGAGCACGTCGCCGCGGCCCAGCCCGAGCGCGGTGTGGCCGGTGAGGGCGAAGGGCACGTCCGCGCCCAGCACCGCGGCGAGTTCGCCGAGTGCCTCCCGGTCCAGGCCGGTCCCCCACAACTGGTCGCACGCCAGCAGCGTGGCGGCGGCGTCGGCGGATCCACCGCCCATCCCGCCGGCCACCGGGACCTCCTTGGTGATGTGCAGCGCGACCCCGGCGCTCACGCCGGTGGAGTCGGCGAGCAGGTGCGCCGCCCGATGGGCCAGGTTGCGCTCGTCGAGGGGCACCTTGTCCGCGTGACGTCCGGAGACCGTGACGGAGATGCCGTCGGCCGGTTCGGCGCGCACATCCTCATACAGGCTCACCGCCTGGAACACCGTGGCCAGGGGGTGGTAACCGTCCGCCCGTGGTGGGCCCACCCGCAGCCGCAGGTTGATCTTGCCGGGTGCGCGCACGGTCACCACGTCCGGCCGGGTGGTCGCAGGGTCGCTCATGCCGGCCCCGGGACGCTCGCCGCACTCACGCCCAGGTCCTGGGCCGCGCCGGCGATCCGCGCGAACGTGGCCACGTCCACGCGCTCACCGCGCAGGGTGGGGTCCACCCCGGCGTGCCGCAGCACCTGCTCGGCCCTCGCCGTCGTCCCCGCCCACGGCGCGAGCGCCGAGCGCAGCATCTTGCGACGTTGGGCGAACGCGGCGTCGATCACCGCGAACGTGGCTGCCCGCGAGCCGCCGGCCGCCGGCGGGTCCCGGCGAGTGAGCCGCACCAGCGCGGAGTCCACGTTCGGGACCGGCCAGAACACCGAGCGGCCGATCGATCCGGCCCGTTCGGCGCGGGCGTACCAGGCCACCTTCGCCGAAGGCACCCCGTAGGTGCGCGAACCGGGAGGTGCCACGATCCGGTCGGCCACCTCCGCCTGGACCATCACCAGGGCCTGGTGCAGGTCCGGGCACTGCTCGAGGAAGGTGAGCAGCACCGGTACGGCCACGTTGTAGGGCAGGTTCGAGACCAGTTTGGTGGGCCGGTGCGGCAGCGGCTCGGTGATCGGGACCAGGGCGTCATGGGTGAGCACCCTCAGCCCCTCCACGTGGTCCGGGGCGCGGGCGGCGATGGTGGCGGGCAGGGACCCGGCGAGTACCGGGTCCACCTCGACGGCGGTCACGTGCGCGCCGGCGTCCAGCAGGCCGAGCGTGAGCGACCCCAGGCCGGGGCCGACCTCGATCACCGCCTCGCCCGGCTCGATACCGGCGGTGCGCACGATGCGCCGCACCGTCCCGGGGTCGGTGACGAAGTTCTGCCCCAGCGTCTTGGTGGGGCGCAGGCCGAGCCGCCGGGCCAGGTCCCGGATGTCGGAGCCGGTCAGCAACCGGACGTCTGCACTCACGCCTACGAGCCTACGGGAGCGCCCCCGGCCCGGAGGGCGCGTCGGCCGAGGACCGCGCGTCGTCAACTTCGCCGTGGCTGTCGCCGCCGCCGTCCCCGGCGGCCTCCCCGGACCGGCGCAGGTATTCCTGCCAGGCGGCGGTGCTGGTCACCTGCTGCGGGCCGGTGAGCATCCCGCCGTCCACCGGCATGGTGATCCCGGTGATCCAGGCCGCGTCACCCGAGGCCAGGAACGTGATCGCCGCCGCGATGTCCTCCGGTTCCCCGGGCCGGCCGAGCGGGATCAACGGGTTGTTGCGATCGGCCCCGCCCGGTTGGCCGTCCCACACCCGGGTGCGGACGGTGCCCGGTGCCACCACGTTCACCCGGATCTGCCGCGGGGCGAGTTCGACGGCGAGATTGCGGGTCAGGGCGGACAGGCCGGCCTTGGCCGCCGAGTAGGGTTCGCTGCCGAACGCGGCCAGGGCGTTGATGGAACTGACGCTCACGATCGCACCGCCGGTGCGCATGCGCGGGACGGCCGCGCGGATGCAGCGCATCACCCCGGTGAGGTTCAGGTCCAGTTCGTAGGCCCACTCCGCATCGCCCATCTCCTCGATGGGCGGATGCGGCACCGCCCCGCCCGCCACGTTGGCCAGGACGTCCAGGTGGGACGCCCACTGGCCGGCCCGGTGCACGGCGTCGGCCACGCTCGCGGTGGAGGTCTGGTCGCACTCCACCGCGAGGGCATAGTCGGGATCGTGGTCGCGTGCGACCTGCTGGGCGGCGCCGAGGTCCACATCCGCCAGTACCACGCGGGCGCCCTCGGCCAGGAAGCGTCGCGCGGTGGCCCGTCCGATGCCGTGACCGGCGCCGGTGACGAACACGACGGAACCGGAGAAGCGGTCCGGAATGGCAGTGGTCATCACAGGCTCCCCACGGTCGGCGAACTGACTGGGTCAGCGTACCGGTGGAGCGGCTCGCCACCAGCCGGTCAGGGCAGCCGGTGGGTCGCACCAGCCGGTGGCGTCAGAGCAGGCCGAGCTGGCGCGCACACGCCGGCCACTGGCCCCAGCCCGAGCGCTGCTGCAGGATCTGCGCGCGCTTGGTCTGTTCGGCCGGTGAGGCCTCCGAGGGCAGCCCGCTACCGCCGACCGACCGCCAGGTGTCCACCCGGAACTGGTAGAGCCCGTGGTACAGGCCGTTGGAGGAGACGATGCTGGGGTTCCCGCCCGATTCGCACTGGGCGAGCTGTGCCCACACGCCCTCCGGGACCGAGCCGCCCGAGCCGGAGTCCCCCGAACCCGAATCACCGGACCCTGAGTCACCCGAGCCGCCGGAGCCGGAGTCCCCGGAGCCACCCGATCCGGAGCCGCTGGAGCCGGAACTGCTGGAGCCGGAGGACCCCGAGGTGCTGGGCTGGGGCTGCGGCGCGGGGCGCTCGGCCGTGCCCACCTCCACGATCCGGTCCTGCGGTTCGGTGGTGACCTCCACGCTCACGTGCTTGGTGGACTCCACCTCACCGTCGGCCAGCACCTGGGCCATGGTGTAGGTCCGTTCACCGTCGGCACCCTCCTGCACCACCCGGGACTGCCCGCGGAACAAGTCCGAGGTCTCCCGCTCGATGCTGTCGTGCTCGATGGTCTCGGTGCGGGTGGTCTCGGTGGCCTCCACCCGGACGATGGTCAGCACCGCGGTGCCGTCCTCATCGAGGTCCAGGGTGACCCGGTCCGCCGGCCGCAGTTCCACCTCCGCCAGCCGAAGGACGCTCTCCAGGTCCACCGGGCCACGGGGCTCGACCACTCGCTCGGAATCATCGACGAGCACCCTCACCGTTCCGCCCTGGGTGACGGGCATGGCCAGTTCGGCGCGCCCGTCGGCGGATCGGGAGGCGGTCAGGGACGCGGCCCGGCCGCTGGCGTTCAGGTGCGCCAGTGCCTCATCCGCGCTCAGCGACGTGGTCCACAACGTCTCGAACTGACCGTCCACCTGGAAGGCGACCTGCTGGGCGGTGCGCACCACGATCTCCGCGCCGTCCCGTAGGCCCTCCTCGGGGCCGGGCACCACCAGGTCGTGCTCGGCCAGTTCGATTCCTTCGTTGGCCAGCAGTCCCTCGACGTCCCGGGTGAAGGTGGACACCTCCCGGGTTTGGCCGTTCACGTCCAGTTCCACGGTCTTGTGCGCGGCTGCGGTGGCCACGCCGCCCGCGCCCACCAGGGCGACGATCCCCGCGGTGGCGACCAGCGCGCGACGGCGACGGCGCCCCGCGGCGCGGGCCGCCCGGCGGGTGGGTGCTGCGGGGGAGGCGGCGACGGGCTCGGCGTCTCCGGACGCGTCGGACTCATCACCGCTCGCGCCGGACTCATCGCCGGGGGCGTGGAACTCCTCGCCCGGCGCTTCGGGCTCCTCGCCGGGCGCCTGGGGCTCATCGCCGGGGGCCTGGGGCTCCTCGAGGTAGGCGAAGGTGTCCTGGGTGTCGTTCCCGGCCGCCTCGGTAGGCACCTCCTGGGTGCTGTCCGCAGCGGCCTCGATGTCGCCGTCGGCGGGGATGCCGTCGTGCTTGGAACGGAACTTGCGGAAGAAACTCACGAACGTCCTACGGGTTGTGCCGGATAGAGGTACGGGTCCACCTCGGTGACCCCGGTGCCGTGCCGCGCGAACCTCGGGGCCGGCTCGTGCCGGTGAGGTCGATCGACGCCACCGCGCGACTGTAACCGAATCGTGACCTGCGGGGCTAGGGGGGTGTGATGCCGTTCACCGCAAGCGCAGGCCCTCAGTACCAGTTGACGCGCTGGGAGTGGGCCCAGGCCGCGCAGGGCGTGCCGTACCGGCCGGAGATGTAGTTCAGGCCCCAGGTGATCTGGGTGGCCGGGTTGGTGCGCCAGTCCGATCCGGCGGCGGCCATCTTGCTCCCCGGCAGGGACTGCGGGATCCCGTACGCCCCGGAGGAGGGGTTCTGCGCCCGGTGGTTCCAGTTGGATTCCTTCTGCCAGAGCCGGTCCAGGCAACTGAACTGGTCCTCACCCCAGCCGCGGTCGGCCACCATCTGGCGGGCGATCGCCCGCGGGTCACCGGAGTACGTCCCTCCGCTGCTCCCCTCCGAACCCGACGACCCGGAGTCCGACGATCCCGAGGAGGACCCGGAAGACCCGGAGGATCCGGACCCGGAGGAACTCGACGACGAACGCGGCGGGGCGGTACCCACCAACACCACCTCGGTGACCGGCTCGGAGGCGATGATCTCCGACTGGGTGCTCCGGGAGACCTCCTCACCGTCCTCGTAGGTCGCGACGTAGGTCACGACGCGTTCGCCGTCGACCCCTTCGGTCTGCACCTGGCGGGTTCCGCGGGGCAGAGAACTGGTGGTGCGTTCCTCGGTGTCGTGCTCGATCACCTCGGTCTCCGCGCCGTACACCGTTCCCACACGGGTGATGTCCACCTGTCCGCCTTCGGGCGGGGGCTGGTTCATCTTCGCCGAGACCTGGTCGTCCAGGCCCACCAGCACACCGTGATCGATCAGCGCCTCGGCCAGCGTGGGCGCCGCGGAGGTGATCTCGAGTTCCTCGTCGTCGATCACCACGGTGAACGTGACCGGGTCGGCTTCGAGGAAGTCGAGGCTGGTGCGCTCACCGCCGTCGCGGGAGACCTGGGACCACACGCTGCGCTGGTCCAGGTCGGGGCCGGCGGCGGACTGGGTCGCGACCTGCCCGGCCCGGTCGCCCACGGTGGCGAAGGCCACCGAGCCGGCCATCAGCACGGCCAGCGCACCGGCGCCGATGGCCCGTTTCAGTCCGCGCGGCAATGCTGCGGTGGCCGGACTGGCGGCGCGGTGACGGCGCCGCTCGGCAGAGCGAGAAGTCACGGGAACGCGGTCCTCCGAATGACGACATGACGAGGGGATTGCAATGACCAGCACTGACCGTAACCGATTCGTGACCTGTTCGGCCAGCCCCGGGGGGTGCCCTGGGGACGCGCGATCACCACGGGCCGTACACCTGCTCGGTGGTGCGGGTGATCCGTAGGCCCAGTTCGGCGGGGTCCTCCCCGCGCACCTGCGCCAGGGTCCGCACCGTGAGCGGGACCAGGTACGGCCCGTTCGGTGCGCCGCGGTGCGGGTGCGGCGTGAGGAACGGCGCGTCGCTCTCCACCAGCAGCCGACCCGCCGGCACCTGCCGGGCAGCCTCACGCAGGTGCTCGGCGTTCTTGAACGTGACGGTCCCGGCGAAGGACAGGTAGAACCCACGGTCCACGCATTCCCGGGCGAAGGCGGCATCACCGGAGAAGCAGTGCAGCACGGTGACCTCCGGGGCGCCGTCGGCGTCGAGCACGTCCAGGATCTGCTGGTGGGCCTCCCGGTCGTGGACCTGCATCGGAAGGCCCCGCTCCTTGGCCAGCGCGATGTGGTCACGGAACGACCGCAGCTGGCTGCGCCGGCCCCGGTCCCCGGTCCGGAAGAAGTCCAATCCGGTCTCGGCGACGGTCCGCACCCGTGGGTGGCGGGCCAGGTCGGCGATCCGCGTGATCGCCTCGTCCAAGTTCACCTCGTGCCGCTCCAGCGGCATCGGCTGCAGCCCGTCCGGGCCCACCTCGCGCACCCCGTCGTGCAAGGGTGCCTCGTTCGGGTGGACCGCGACCCCGGCAACCACCTCGGGGTGGTCCTGGGCCATCGTCACGCTCGCCGGGGCCGAGTCCAGGTCACAGCCGACCTGGACCACCCGGTCCACCCCCACCCCGGCCGCCCGCCGCAGGTGCGCCGCCACGCCCGGGTCGGTCACGCCGTCGCCCAGCACATCGGGCACATGGGTCAGGTGGGTGTGGTTGTCGATCAGCGGCACGCCGAGGGGCTCGGGGTCGGCGGGCCAGTCCCGCTTACGCGCCATTCAGCACACCTCCGCCGCACGCCCGCGGCGCGGTCCGACTCCGCGGACCCATCAGGCGGTGGGCAGGCCCAGCCGGGCGCGTTCGGCATGGACCACCTCGTCGTCGAGCTTGGTGAACACCGGAGCCGGTTTGGCGATCACCGTTCCCGGTTGCACCGGGACCGATGCCCACGCCGGGGTCCGGTCGTAGTCACCGGTGATGACCAGGTAGTCCCGTTCCGCGTCGTCCAGGTCCTGGACCCGCTCGCTACGGGGCATCGGCATGAATTCCCCCTGGCCACCGAGCACCTGGTGCACGCGGTTGGCGGCGTGCGGCAGGAACGGGGACAGGATCCGGTTCAGGTCGCTGACCGCCTGGGCGAGCACGTGCAGCACCGTGCCGAGCCGTTCGCGCTCCTCGGGCGCCTTGAGCTTGAACGGTTCGGTGGCCGAGACGTACTTGTTCACCTCACCGACCACGCTCATCGCCTCGGCGATCGCGGCCCGCTGGCGGTGCCGTTCGATCAGGTCACCCACCGTCCCGAAGGCCCGGCGCACCTTGCCCAGGATCTCCTCGTCCACCTCCTGCAGCGGCCCGGCCTGCGGGATCTGCCCGAAGTTCTTGTGGATCATGGTGGCGGTGCGGTTCACCAGGTTGCCCCAGCCGCCCACCAGCTCGGCGTTGTTGCGCTGCACGAACTCGGGCCAGGAGAAGTCCGCGTCGGAGGTCTCCGGACCGTTGGCGCTGATGAAGTACCGCAACGGGTCCGGGCCGTAGCGGGCCAGGACGTCCCGCACGTAGATCACGTGCGCGCGGGAGGTGGAGAACGCCCGGCCCTCCATGGTCATGAACTCCGAGGCCACCACCTGGGTGGGCAGGTTCAGCTCCCCGTACTCCCCCGGCTGGCCGCCCTTGTCCCCCTTCCCGGCGTAGGCGAGCATCTCCGCCGGCCAGATCTGGGCGTGGAAGGTGATGTTGTCCTTGCCCTGGAAGTAGTAGGACTGCGCCTGCGGGTCGTTCCACCAGTCCCGCCAGCGCTCGGGCTCCCCGATCCGGCGGGCCCATTCGATGGACGCCGACAGGTATCCGATGACGGCGTCGAACCACACGTACAGGCGCTTGTTCGGGTTCTCCCGCCACCCGTCGAGCGGAATCGGGATGCCCCAGTCGATGTCCCGGCTCATCGCCCGCGGGCGCATGTCCTTGAGCAGGTTGAGCGCGAAGTTGATCACGCCCGGCCGCCAGGTGTCGGATGCGGCGCGTTCGTTCATCCATGCGCTCAGCGCATCGGCCAGCGCGGGCAGGTCGAGGAAGAAGTGGTTCGTCTCCACGAACTTCGGGACCTCGCCGTTGACCTTCGAGCGCGGGTCGATCAGGTCGGTGGGGTCGAGTTGGTTGCCGCAGTTGTCGCACTGGTCCCCGCGCGCCTCCGGGTAGGAGCAGATCGGGCAGGTGCCCTCGATGTACCGGTCCGGCAAGGTGCGTCCGGTGGAGGGGCTGATCGCCCCGGACGTGGTCTGCTCCACCATGTACCCGTTGCGGTAACAGGCCAGGAACATCTGCTGCACCACCTCGATGTGATTGGCGGTGGTGGTGCGGGTGAACAGGTCGTAGGACAGGCCCAGGTCCACCAGGTCGGCCACGATGATCTCGTTGTTCTCGTCGGCCAGCTGCTGGGGGCTGACGCCCTTCTCATCGGCCGTGACCAGGATCGGGGTGCCGTGCTCGTCGGTGCCGGAGACCATCAGCACCTCATGACCCGACATGCGCATGTACCGGCTGAACACGTCGGAGGGGACGCCGAAGCCGGCGACATGGCCGATGTGTCGCGGGCCGTTGGCGTAGGGCCAGGCCACCGCGGAGAGGATGCGAGTCATGGTCCCGATCCTAATGGCCGCCTGCCACCGGGGCGGACTCAGGTAGCGGTGCGCAGCGTCCGCAGCACGATCCCGGTGGCCAGCAGCATCAGCCCCACCCCGATCGCCGAGGTGATGACGACGCCGGAGTCGAAGGCCTGCTGTGCCGAGTCCAGCAGCGCCCGGCCCAGGTCGGGCGGGAGCCCGCGGGCCACTTCGGTGGCACCGCCCAGGGTCTCCCCCGCCGCGCGGGCATCCTCCTCGCCGAGTTGCGGCGGGATCACCACGTTGGCGCGGTAGACGGCGGTGAGGATGGAGCCGAGTACCGCGGTGCCCAGCACCGCGCCCAGTTCATAGGCCGTCTCCGAGACGGCGGAGGCCGCACCGGCCTTCGCCGGCGGAACGCTGGCCAGGATCAGGTCGTTGGAGATGGTCTCGGCGGCGCCGACCCCCGCGCCGAGGATGACGAAGGCGATCAACAGGCCGACGTCCGAGCCGTTCGCCCCGCTGGTGAGCACCACCCCGTAGCCGACGGCGTTCAACAGCAGACCCCCGGCGACCGCATGGCCGGGGCGGACCCGGCGCACCACCTGCACCACCGCGAGGCCGGCGACGACGGTGGTCAGCAGGCCCGGCACCAGGAACAGCCCCGCCTCCATCGGGGTGCGCCCGCTCACCAGTTGCAGATGCTGGGAGACGAAGAAGATGAACCCGACGAGGGAGACCACGCTGAGCAGGTTGGCGCTCACCGACCCGGAGAACACCGGGTTGGTGAACAACCGGACGTCCAGCAACGGGGTACGACGGCGCAACTGCCGCCACACGAAGCCGGCGCCGACCAGCACCCCGGCCAGGATCGACGGGCCACCGAGGCTGGTCCACCCGTGTTCGGCGATCGCCTTGATGCCATAGACGAACGGCACCATCGCACCCAGCGCCAGCAGGATGCTCAGCGGGTCCACCGGGCCCGGCTCCGGATCGCGTGACTCCGGGACCAGGACCGGCGCCAGGGCCAGCAGCGGGATGAGCACGGGCACCGCCATCAGGAACACCGACCCCCACCAGTAGTGCTCCAGCAGCAGTCCGCCGATCACCGGGCCCAGGGCGGCACCGCCGGAGAAGCCCGAGGCCCAGATCGCGATCGCCATCCTGCGCTTGGTCGGGTCCACGAAGATGTTGCGGATCAGCGACAGCGTCGCCGGCATCAGCATGGCGCCGAAGAAGCCCAGCGCCGCGCGGGCGGCGATCAACAGCGCGGCATTGGGCGCGAACGCCGCGAGCGCCGAGACCAGCGCGAACCCGCTGGAGCCGATCAGCAGCAACCGGCGCCGTCCCACCCGGTCCCCCAGGCTGCCCATCGGCACCAGCAATCCGGCCAGCACCAGTGGATAGGCGTCCACGATCCACAGCAACTGCGTGCCGCCGGGGCGCAGCGCCTCGGAGATCGCCGGGACGGCGAAACTCAGCACGGTGTTGTCCACCGAGATCAACAGCACCGGCAGCATCAGGACCGCCAGCGCGGCCCACGGGCGGCGGGCCGGGGAGGCTGCGGTGCGCGGACGGTCCGCGGTGGAGGTGGCCATGGGACGCTCCGGATGACAAGGAACGGGGACTCGGGCGGCGCGGTCGGATCACCCCGGGCACGCGCGCGCTCGGGGCACCCGTGCACCGACCGAGAAGTGTACCGTCTGGACGGTTCAGTCGGGGTGTGGGTAGCGTCTCGGGCATGACCACGCGGGACCGGCTGCTGGATGCCTTCGAGGACCTGCTCATCGAGGAGGGTGAGCGGGCCGCCACGTTGGAGGCCGTCGCGGCGCGTGCCGGGGTGTCCAAGGGCGGGCTGTTGTACCACTTCGCCAGTAAGGACGCCCTGGTGGACGGCTTGCTGGACCGGCTCGCTGATCTGGCCCGGGTCGACACCGAGGCCATGTCCGCCGATCCGCGGGGGCCGGCGGCCTACTACGTGGACTCCTCGGTCTATACCGGCTCCCCCCTGGACCGGGCCCTGATCGCCACCGCCCGGCTGGCGCAGGAGGCCGAGGACGCCCGCCGCGCCATGCGGCAGATCCACGGGGCCTGGTTCGACCTCATCCTGCAGCAGGTGCAGGACCGCGGGGTGGCCCGGGCGATCGTGTTACTGGGCGACGGGCTGTACTACAACGCCGTGCTGGGCAGCGGCACCTCGATCGTCGAGGCCGAGCACGACCGGGCCGAGTTGCTGCAGGTGGTGGCCCGGCTGACCGCCACCGAGGCTTAGGCGTCCGCCCTGAGGTAGCGCAGGATGAGCATGTCCTCGGCCTGCAACGTCGACACCAGCGACATCGGCGTGCTGCGCTGCCGCCCACCGCGCGCGATCCGGGTGGCCGGCCCGCCTTCCAGGAGCGGGCTGAGGGTCAGGCACATCTCATCGATCACGCCGGCTTCGATCATCGCGGCGAACCAGACCGGCCCTCCCTCGCTGAGAATCTGCGGGAGTCCGCGGTCGATGAGTTCGGTGACCACCTGCTCGGGTTCCACCGCATCGGCCCCGGCCGTGACGACGTCGGCCACCTTCGCCAGGGCGCGCCGCTGCTCCACCGGCGCGTCCGCGGTGGTGAAGACCACCGGGCGCTGCGGGGCGCTGGTGAACAGCGGGGCCGCGGGATCCAGGTCCAGGCTGCGGGAGACCACCGCCATCACCGGATGCGCCGGCAGCCCCTGCTCGGTGCGCCACCGCGACTGCTCGGCGGTGACGCGCAGGTCCTCATACCCCTCCTGGCGCACGGTCCCGGCACCCACCAGCACCACGTCGGAAAGCATCCGCAGGGTATGGAACACCTGATGATCGGCCTCGTTGTTCAGCCCTGCGGTCAGGCCGTTGTGCGTCGCCGCCCCGTCGAGGCTGGTGACGAAGTTCACCCGCAGGTGGGGCTTGGATCGGTCAGGCACCGTATAGCGCGCGAGCAGGTCCTGCGGATCGAACACCCCGGTCACGGCTGTACTTCCTCCGGCGGCCCCGCCGCTGGGCCGGGGGCAGGTAGCGCGGCGACCAGGGCCTCGTCGTCGATGTTGTGCCGCAGCCGCTCCGGTTCCCGAAGTCCGAGGACCGCCTCGGTCATCCGTACCGCGTCGATCGTCTCCGGCACCTGGTGGGCGCGGACGATCCGGGCGCCGGCGGCGATGCACAGCGCGGTGGTCGCCAGTGAACCCGACAGCCGCGCCGCCCGCGGCCGGTCCAGGGTCTCGCCGATGAAGTCCTTGTTGGACAGCGCCACCAGCACCGGGAACCCCAAGGTGGTGATCTCACCGAGCCGGCGGGTGATCTCCAGGGAGTGCAGGGTGTTCTTGTTCAGGTCGTGGCCCGGATCGATCACGATCCGTTCCGGGGGGATCCCGGCGTCGATGGCGACGTCGACCCGGCGTAGCAGGAAGTCCCGCACCTCGGTGACCACGTCCTGGTACCGCGGCCGGCGCAGGTGCCGGTGCGGTTCGGCGATGGAGTGGGCGATCACCACGGTGGCATCGGAGTCGGCGATCACCTCCGCCAGGCCCGGGGTGCGCAGGCCGGTGACGTCGTTGATCACCGCCGCCCCGGCCTGCAGGCAGGCGGCCGCCACCTGGGGCGTGTAGGTGTCCACGGAGATCACCACATCGCTCTCGGCGGCCAACGCCTGCACCACCGGCAGGACCCGCTCCAGCTCCTCCGCCGGGGACACGTCCGGGGTGTCCGGGGAGAAGGGCACCCCGCCGATGTCCACCCAGTCCGCGCCGTCGCGGGCGGCCTGGGCCGCCTTGGCCACCGCGGCGTCCAGGGCGTAGGTGGAGCCGGCGTCGTAGAAGGAGTCCGGGGTGCGATTGACCACGGCCATCACGGCGGTGCGCCGTGCGAAGTCGAAGGTCCTCCCGCCGATCAGACGGGGGACGAGGGTGGTGGGCATACCCCTAGCGTGCCATTGTCCCGGCGGGCGTGGACCTCGTTCTGGCCGATGGCCGATCGCGTGGCGAGACCGGCGGCGGATCGCCGATGCCGACGTCGGATCGGCAGGTTCCCCCGCGCCGGCAGGACTGGCACCATGGAGGCATGGCTACCCAACGTGCACTCCTCGTCGTCGATGTCCAACCCACGTTCTGTGAGGACGGGGCGCTGGGTGTCAGCGGCGGTAACGCGGTGGCCGAGCGCATCGCCGCCTTCGCCCGACAGAACCGCGAGCGTTATGACCTGGTGGTCACCACCCAGGACTGGCACATCGATCCCGGCGAGCACTTCTCCGACAGCCCCGACTTCGTGGACACCTGGCCACCGCACGGCGTGGCCGGGACCGCCGAGGCCGAGCTGCACCCCGCGCTGGCGGACCTGAACGCTGATGCGGCGGTGAAGAAGGGCGAGTACGAGGCGGCCTACTCCGGGTTCGAGGGCAAGGACCCGCAGGGGCGGCTGCTGGCCCAGGTGCTGCAGGACGGCGGAATCACCGAGGTCGACGTGGTCGGCATCGCCGAGTCCCACTGCGTGAAGGAGACGGCGATCGACGCCCGGGAGGCGGGGCTGCGAGCCCGGGTCCTGACCGACCTGACGGTGCCGGTGAGCGAAGAACTGGGTGCCCGGGCCCGCGAGCGCATGAGCGCCGCCGGGGTGGAACTGGTGGCCTCGGCCGAGATCGGGTGACCGGGCCGGAGTGACTGCGCCCGCAGGCGGCGGTCGGGGAACCCCGCGGTGAGTGTGCTCGTTCAGTTGCGGCGCAGGAGCGCCACGAGGAAGTCGGCCTGTTCGTGGTACGGACGCAGGTCCCAGGTGGCCAGCAGCAGATCCGGCACCAGGCCCGCGGCACCGGCGTCGGCGAGGAACTCCTCCACGGCGTAGCCGCGCCCGGTACCGAATCCGATCGCCGCCCGGCCCTCGGCGTTCAGGTGCTGACCCATGCGGTGCAGGACCTCCTGGCGGGTGCTGGGCGCGAGGAAGGTCATGACGTTCCCCGCGCACAGGATGGCGTCGAATCCCTCGCTGATCCCGCGGGCCGGCAGGTCCAGTTCGGCCAGGTCGCCCACGAGCCAGGTGGGGCCGGGGAAGTCCTCCTGCGCGGCCTCGATCAGTACCGGGTCCACGTCCACGCCCACCACGTGGTGGCCCCGCTCTGCCAGATATCCGCCATGCCGGCCGGGACCGCAACCGGCGTCCAGGATCCGGGAGCCCGGCGGCACCATCGCGTCGATCAGGCGGGCCTCACCCACCAGGTCCTTGCCGGCGGCGGCCATGTCCCGGAACCGCTGCACGTACCAGGTGGAGTGATCGGGGTTGTGGGTGGTCATCTGCACCCACTTGCTCGGTTCGGTCATGCTTCCATCGTGCCCCCTGAGCGGTGGCCGCGCCCGATTCCGCTCAGGTCTCCCGGCGGGCCTGCAACGCCGCCTGGTACAGGTCCCGCTTCCCGGCACCGGTCAGCGCTGCGACGTCGTTGACGGCGTCCTTCAGGCGTTGCCCGCGTTCCACCCTGGCCAGCACCGCCTCGAGCGCATCGGCGGGATCGACGCTCAGCGGGTCGGCACCGGCGACCACCACGGTGACCTCGCCGAGCAGACCGTCGCCGGCCCACTGGGCCAACTCGCCCACGGTGCCGCGGCGCACTTCCTCGTGGGTCTTGGTCAACTCCCGGCACACCGCCGCGCGCCGGTCGGCGCCGAACGCCTCGGCCATGGCGGCCAGGGTGGCACCGGCCCGGCGCGGGGACTCGAAGAACACCATGGTGCGCTCCTCCGCGGCCAGCGCCGCCAACAACCGGGTTCGTTCCCCCGCCTTGCGCGGGAGGAACCCCTCGAAGGTGAACCGGTCGCTGGGCAACCCCGACAGCGCCAGGGCGGTGACCGCGGCGCTGGGCCCGGGCACCGCGGTGACGGGGACCTCGGCCTTCGCCGCGGCCTGGACCACCCGGTAGCCGGGGTCGGAGACGCCGGGCATCCCGGCGTCGGAGACCACCAGCACCTGCGCACCTGCGGCGGCGCGCTCGATGAGTTCGTGTGTCCGGGCGGCCTCGTTGTGCTCGTGGTAGGAGGTGACCGCACCGGTGATCGGCACCCGGAGCCGGGCGGCCAGATCACGCAGTCTGCGGGTGTCCTCGGCCGCGATCAGGTCCGCCCGGGCGATGGCTTCACGAAGCCGGGGGGAGGCGTCCCCGGCATCGCCGATGGGGGTACCGCCGAGGATGATACGCCCGGCCGCCGCGCCGGCGGAACCGGCGCCCGGCTCGGCGACGGGTTCACCGGCCGGATCCTGAGGGGTGGGTGTGGCGTGGTGGTTCTCTCGCACCTTGTCAGTGTGCCCCACCTAGACTCTGGCCCGTGCCTGCCCGACATGTCTCCGGTGTTCGCGCCCGGTGGCGTGGCCGGCGGACCAGGTTGGCCCGGGGCCGGGACGGCCCCCCGGGCCGGTCTGGCGTCGCACCGCCGCCGGTGGCCGGGCGCACCAGGGCGGAGGTGGAGCAGGACCTGCTGCAGCGGTTGCTGCCCGTCCCGCTGGAACGATCCTGGGTGGGATGGGCGGTGGCCGCCGGCATCGCGGCGTTCGCCGCCGTGCTGCGGTTGGTCCATCTGGACCGGCCCGGCCGGCTGGTGTTCGACGAGACCTACTACGTCAAGCAGGCCTACTCCCTGTTGGTGCTGGGGTACGAGGGGGTGTGGGCCGAGGACTGGGACGACAGTTTCGCCGCGGGCAACTTCTCCGGCCTGTCCGCCGAGGCCGATTACGTGGTGCACCCGCCGCTCGGAAAGTGGATGATCGCGGCCGGGATGCGGCTGGTGGGAGCCGACAGTGCGGTGGGCTGGCGGATCGGCGCCGCCATGGTGGGCACGCTCAGCGTGTTCCTCCTGGTGCGGATCGCCCGCCGGTTGTTCGGTTCCACCGTGCTCGGTGCCACCGCCGGCCTGCTGCTCGCCGTGGACGGGACGCATCTGGTGATGTCCCGGATCTCGATCCTGGACATCTTCCTGCAGTTCTGGATCCTGGTGGCATTCGGGGCCTTGCTGGCGGACCGGGAGGACTACCGGCGCAGGTTGGCACGCTCGGCGGCCGCCCAACTGGTGACGCACGGGACCTACCCGGACGCGTGGGGGCCACGGGTGGGGATGCGTTGGTGGCTGCTCGCCGCGGGCGTGGCCGGCGGACTGGCGACCGGGGTGAAATGGTCGGGCATCTACGCGGTGGCGGTGTTCGGGCTGGTCGCGGTGGCCTGGAACATCTCCGCGCGGCGGGCGATCGGCGTCCGGTCCTGGCTCGGGGCCGGGGTGCTGCGGGACGGCGTGCCGGCGTTCCTGGTGAAGGTGCCGGCCGCGGCGCTGGCCTACCTGGCCACCTGGACCGCATGGTTCGTGAACCAGGAGTCCTATCTGCGCCGCTGGGCCGAGGATGTGAACGCCCGGTCCGCGGCGCCGGTCCGTGCGTGGCTGCCCGATGCGGTGAACTCCTGGTGGGAGTACCACGTGCGCATGTGGGACTTCCACACCGGGTTGACCTCCGAGCACACCTACGAGGCCCACCCGGCCGGGTGGCTGGTCCAATGGCGCCCCACATCCTTCGCCTGGCGCACGGTGGAAGCCGAGCACGGCGCCTGGGAGGTGTGTGACGCAGAACGGTGCGCGGCGGCGATCAACTCGGTGGGCAACCCGGTGATCTGGTGGGGAGCCGCGCTGGCGCTGCTGCTGGTGCTGTGGGGGGCGCTGGTGGGCCGGGAGTGGCGGGCCTGGGCGATCCTGTCCGGATACCTGGCCGGCTACGTGCCCTGGCTGCTGTTCACCGAACGCACCGTCTTCACGTTCTACACCGTGGCGTTCGTGCCGTTCGTGGTGCTGGCCCTGACCTACGCGCTGGCGCAGATGGTCGGGCCCGCCACCGTGCCCCTGCGGTACCGGCGGGCCGGGATCTGGATGGCGGCGTTCCTGGTGGCGCTGGCGCTGGCCGCCGCGGCATGGTTCTGGCCGATCTGGACGTACCAGTGGATCCCCTTCGAGGTCTGGCAGTGGCACATGCTGCTACCCAGCTGGGTGTGACCCGCCCCATGTGCGCCGAGTCCGGCCTCGCCCAGCTGCACCCCGCCCGGGGCGCGCACCTGGCGGACGTCAGCCCCGGTCGGGGTCGCCGCCGAACCGCGTACCCCGGTCCAGGGCGTTGATCCGTTCGAGCTGCGCAGGTGTCAGCTGCACTGCCGCCGCGGCCAGGTTCTCCTCCATCCGGGAGGGCGTGACGGACTTGGGAATCGTGACCACACCCATGGCCAGGTGCCAGGCGAGCACGACCTGCGCAACGCTCACGCCCTTGTCCCGGGCGAGGCTGGTCAGTTCCGGGTCCTGCAGCAGTCCCTTACCGCTGCCCAGCGGGGAGTAGGACTCGGTCACGACCCCCAGGTCGGCGTGGTGCGACCGCAGGGGCCGCTGTTGCAGGTACGGGTGCATCTCCACCTGGTTGATCACCGGCACCACACCGGTTTCGTCGATGATGCGCTGCAGGTGGGGCAGGTGGAAGTTGGACACCCCGATGGAGTGCACCTGGCCCTGCTCCTTCAGGTGCACCAGTGCTTTCCAGGTGTCGGCGTAGGTGTCCTGGGAGGGCAGCGGCCAGTGGATGAGGAGCAGGTCCACCACGTCGATTCCCAACCGGTGCCGGCTCTCGTCATAGGAGCGCAGCACGTTGTCGTACCCGTGGTTGGAGTTCTGCACCTTGGTGGTGACGTAGACCTCCCCCCGGTCCAATCCGCTGGCGGCGATCGCGCGCCCCACGCCGGCCTCGTTGCCATACATCTGCGCGGTGTCGATCAGCCGGTACCCCACGCTCAGGGCGTGCTCGACCGCGGGCTGGGCCTCGTCGTCGGGCACCTGCCACACCCCGAAACCCAGCTGCGGGATGGTGGTGCCGTCGGACAGGGACACGTCGGGAATCTGCTGGGGGTTCACGACCGGCAGGGTAGCGCGTGCGCCTCGGCGGCGCAGGGCCGCGCCTCATCCGGCCCCGCCCTGGCCCCCTGCACTCCATCCGGGCTGCGCCTACGCTGGGAGCATGAGCCAGGACCAGTACAGCACCAAAGGGGCCTACGTCACCAAGGGCGAGGAATTCAAGCGGGACACCAACTACATCGAGACCCGGATCACCGCCGATGGCCGTGACGGGTACCCGGTGGAGCCGGGACGGTACCGGCTGATCGCCGCGCGCGCGTGCCCGTGGGCGAACCGCACGGTGATCGTGCGCCGGTTGCTGGGCCTGGAGGACGTGATCTCTCTCGGGATGCCGGGCCCCACCCACGACTCCCGGTCCTGGACCTTCGACCTCGACCCCGGCGGAGTGGACCCGGTGCTGGGCATCGAACGGCTCCAGGAGGCCTACTTCGCCCGCTTCCCCGACTATCCCAAGGGGATCACGGTGCCCGCGATCGTGGACGTGCACACCGGGCAGGTGGTGACCAACGACTTCGCGCAGATCACCCTGGACTTTTCCACCGAGTGGACCGAGTACCACCGTGAGGGCGCACCGGAGTTGTACCCGGAGGCGTTGCGCGACCAGATCGACGAGATCTCCCGGGAGATCTACACCGAGGTGAACAACGGGGTGTACCGGTGCGGGTTCGCCGGCTCCCAGGAAGCCTACGAGCGGGCCTACCACCGGCTGTTCGCCACGCTGGACTCACTCAGCGAACGGTTGGCCACCCAGCGGTACCTGGTCGGGGACACCATCACCGAGGCGGACGTGCGGTTGTTCACCACGCTGGTCCGGTTCGACCCGGTCTACCACGGGCACTTCAAGTGCAACCGCGCGAAACTCACCGAGATGCCGGTGCTGTGGGCCTACGCCCGGGACCTGTTCCAGACCCCCGGGTTCGGGGACACCGTCGACTTCGTCCAGATCAAGGAGCACTACTACGTGGTGCACACCGACATCAACCCCTCCCAGATCGTCCCCAGCGGCCCGGAACTGGCCGACTGGCTCAGCCCGCACGGCCGGGAGGAACTCGGCGGACGCCCGTTCGGGGACGGCAC